>JAILIX010000035.1 GCA_024695065.1 Fretibacterium sp.
GGAGGCTGGGCTGTCTTGTTGACCGTGCCTACTGTCCCTGGGTGGACATGGAGTCGTTGCTCCGTGCCCATGATTTGCCTCTGGTCTCTGTGGAACAGCGGCGTCCCCTGGGTGAATTTGACGTCCTGGCCTTTACCCTTCGGCATGAGACGAGTTACACAAACGTCCTCACCATGCTGGATCTGGCGGGGGTCCCCCTGCGTTCTCCGGACCGGGACAAGGGACAGACTCCCCTCGTCATTGCCGGGGGACACGGGGCCCTTGTCCCGGAGCCCCTGTCACCCTTTATTGACCTCTTCGGCATTGGTGAAGCCGAGGTTCTGCTGCCCCCGCTGCTGGAAGTCCTCACCGGGACGAAGGGAGAACGCCGGAGTTCCCGCCTCGCCGCCTGCGCAAAACTCAGGGGTATCTACGTCCCCTCCCTTTACGCCACAGACGGAGGCGGGCAGCCCATACCCAACGGCGCGTTCCCCTTTCCTGTCGAACGCAGGATTTTAAAGAACCTGGACGACTCCCCCATTCCGGAGGACATCGCCGTTCCCTCCGTGAGCATTGTTCATGACCGCGCGGCGCTGGAGCTTTTCCGGGGCTGCACACGGGGCTGCCGTTTTTGCCAGGCCGGGATGATCTGCCGCCCCGTGCGCGAGCGGAGCGTGGAGGCGGTGATGGAGACTGTGCCGCGGCTTTTGGGCCAGAGCGGCTATGACGAGCTGGGGCTGCTCTCTCTGGCTTCCTGTGACTACTCCGGGATTGAACGGCTTATTGACGGCCTGACGGGTCCTCTGACGGAACACAAGGCACGGCTGAGCCTGCCGAGCCTGAGAATGGATGGATTCTCCGTGGGGCTGGCGGGACGGCTCCAGAAACTGCGGCGGGGCGGCCTGACTTTCGCTCCGGAGGCGGGAACCCAACGTCTGCGCGACGTCATCAACAAGGGCGTCAATGAGGAAGCCATCGAGTCCTGTCTGACAAAGGCCTTTTCACTGGGCTGGGACCGGGTAAAGCTCTATTTCATGATGGGCCTGCCCACGGAGACGGAGGAGGACCTGAATGGCATCACCGCACTGGCACGGCGGGCATTGAAACTGGGACGTTCCCTGGGACGCAGAAGAACGACGGTCAGCGTCTCCGTGGCGGGTTTTGTCCCCAAAGCCCACACGCCGTTCCAGTGGGAACGCCAAAACTCCATTGAGGAACTGCGGGAGAAGGGACGTTATCTCAAGTCTCAAATCCGTGAGCGTTCCATTGCCCTCAGCTACCACGAGCCGGAGCAGACCTTTCTGGAGGGTGTGCTCTCCCGCGGAGACCGGCGCACGGCGGACGTCATCGAGCGGGCCTGGAGGACGGGAGCACGTTTTGACAGCTGGACCGAGACCTTCAACCTCCAAAACTGGCTGAACGCGTTTGACTTCTGCGGGCTGGACCCTCTGTCTTTCACCCGTGAGCGGGATGAATCGGAGCGTCTGAGCTGGGACCATATCAGCCCGGGGGTGACCAGGGAATTTCTTCTGCGGGAACGCCACAAGGCTTATGCTGTGGAGGGGGCTGAACTGACGCCGGACTGCCGGTCGGGACACTGCGCCGGGTGCGGATTGAACTGCTTTGCCCGGGGGGAAAATCCGGACCGCTCACAGCCCGGGATGGCCCTCCTCTCCGGAGATGCCCCCGCTGAAGGCCACAGGGAGCTGAGAGCATGAGTATCCGTGTCCGGATTATCTATGATAAGCGCGGAGGCGCATGCTTCGTGCCTCATGTTTCTCTGGCGTCGCTCTTCACGCGCGCAGCCCTCCGTGCCGGGCTGTCCCTGACCCTGACTCAGGGCTTCTCCCCTCATCCCCGTATGAGCTTCGGCCCGGAACTCCCTGCCGGGGTCGTGGCTCTGGCCGAGCCGGTGGACGTTTGGATGGAGACAGCGCCTGAGGGTTTTCTTGAACGCTGGGACACCGCCCTGCCCGAGGGTTTTCATCTGTTGCGCGTCCATTCCGTCAAAGAGGACGCCCCGTCGCTGGGAAAGGTCTGTCAGGCCGCGCTGTATTGGATTCAGCCTGCCGCGGTGTCCTCATACGATGATCTCTTTGAGCGGGCGCGGGCCTATTACGGGGAGAGCGTGCTGGAGGCGGAGTCCGGGCTCGACATTGAGGGTAGCCGGACGGCCGGGCTTACGCAGAACGGCAGTTTCACAGCGTCCGAAAAATTGGCGGTGCCGGAGCCAGGCTCAGGGGGCCTTGCGCAGGCAAACGGACAAGCTCTGTGGTTTTCACTCAAACTCTCCTCCCCGGCGCAGAACGGCATTGGAGGCTGGGTTAAACAGATGATCGCCGGCGGTGTCCTCACTGGCTGGCAGGACCTTCACATTGTCCGCGCCGGGGTGGAACTTGCCGCCGGGGAGGCGTGTTCATGATCTACGTGATTGGACTGGGTCCGGGAAGAAAAGAGGAAATGACACAGCGGGCGCTGGAGTCCCTGGAACGGTGCGACGTGATTCTGGGTTACCGGACCTATATCGATCTCGTCGCGCCGCTCTTCCCCGGCAAGACACTGCTCCCCTCTTCCATGCGTCAGGAGGCAGAGCGGTGCCGTGAGGCGCTTGCTCTGGCCCTTGAGGGGCACACCGTGGGGCTGGTGTCCAGCGGCGACCCAGGCGTCTACGGCATGGCGGGGCTAATGCTTGAAATCGCCGGGGATCAGACTGAGATTGAGATCGTGCCTGGCATCACCGCAGCCAACTCTGCCGCCGCCGTTCTGGGTGCGCCACTCATGCAGGACTTCGCCGTCATCAGCCTCAGCGACCTCCTGACCCCCCGCGAACTCATTGAGCGCCGCCTTCTCGCCGCCGCTCAGGCGGACTTCGTTCTCTGCCTCTATAACCCTTCAAGCCGCGGACGTCCGCATCACTTCCAAAGGGCCTGCGGGCTTCTGCTGCGCCACAGGCCGCCGGAGACCCCTGCCGGGTGGGTCCGGGACATCGGCCGGCCGGGACAGAGCCACTGTGTCACCACTCTGGGGGAGATACAAAACACACGGCTTGATATGTTTTGCACAGCCATCATCGGCAACTCCCAGACGGTAATAAGGGAAGGACGTATGGTCACCCGCCGGGGCTATCCTCTTGGG
>JAILIX010000067.1 GCA_024695065.1 Fretibacterium sp.
CAAGTACAGTAAGAAGAGGCGGACAAATCACCAAGAGGATAAAGAATATTATAAAACTACCTGCTCCGCATCGTTCCAGGAATGGACTCTCCTCTGTTTTCTTCCGATGATGGTTTGTCCAGTTTGTCCATTCCATCCAAACAAATGGTGTCTGTGGCCCCATGTCTCTTCTTTGAGCTGGCACTCTTTGCTCATATTTATGACTACGCCCGGAACAATGCCTGCTCTGACACACGGGAAAATCGGGACGAGGCTATTCGTATTCTGAAGTTGACCATTGACGTGATCGAAAAAGCCAACGCATCAGCCGAAGAGACTTTCGATTCTGAGGCAGTGTCATCGTCTGAGCAAGCCCCTCTCAGTACCTCTTGAAGCTGACAAGGACTGGATTTGATATCGCCAACCAGCACAAGTGGTTTCATGTAAGGATTAGCCGGCTGGTTGACCAGCGCCACGCCGAAAAGCATGGTTCCTGCGAATTTGCCCGATTCTTTATCCGCCGTATGTGCGGCATTCCCCTGACAGCCTCTTGTCATCCCCATATCTCTTGTATATACTTAGCGTATCCACAAGAAGAGGAGGTGTTATTCATGCTGACAGCAAAGGTATTTCGAAGCGGCAACAGTCAGGCTATCCGTATCCCAAGGGAAGTTCATACAGAGCGGCGTGAGTTCTTTATCCGCAAGCTTGGCGATGGCTTTATCCTGATTCCTGTGGACGACCCCTGGTATCCCCTTCGCAACAGTATCGGCATGATCCCTGACGATTTCATGGAAGACCGGGAACAGCCCTCATGGGATGCAGTGCCTGAAAAAGAGGAGGTCTGATGTACCTTCTTGATACCAACATCTGCATTTACGCGATGAAGAACCGTTATCCGTACTTGACGGACAAATTACTCACGATTCATCCCGACCAGATTTTTATCTCCTCGGTTACGATTGGCGAGCTGGAATATGGCATTGCCAAGAGCAAGTGGGGAGAGCGGACACGCATACGAATGCAGATGTTTATGTCAGCGTTTGCAGTCATTCCCTTTAGTCAGGCCGATGCGGTTGTGTTCGGACGGCTGAGGGCAGGGCTTGCGGCATTGGGAACGCCTATAGGCCCTTATGACATGATGATTGCAGCTCAGGGCGTCAATCGTGGGTTGACGGTTGTCCCCCACAATACCGCTGAGTTTTCGCGTATCCCGAACCTGAGTATTGAAGATTGGGCGCACTGATTATGAATGTGGGGATTGCATTGTCAGCGCATACCTCTACACAGAACAGCGGCTGGCAATTTTTTCAAGGCGGAGAAGTATGCCCATTTGATGGGTCAACCGACGGAGGCTTCTGAGATGACAGGATTAAACGACATTCCATCCGGCGAAAGGGTGCACATCGGATTTTTTGGTGTCAGGAACGCGGGGAAGTCCCGGCTGGTCAACGCCGTGACAGGCCAGAATCTCTCGGTGGTCTCCAACGTGCCGGGGACGACGACAGACCCTGTCCGCAAGGCCATGGAGATCCTTCCCCTTGGCCCCGTTGTCATCATCGACACGCCGGGGCTGGACGATGAGGGGGCGCTGGGAGAACAGCGGGTTGAGCGGGCCCGGCGCGTTCTCGCGGAGTGTGATGCCGCCGTGCTGGTGCTGAACGCCGTGGCGGGCCCCTCTGATTTTGACCGTTCGCTTCTCGCCCTGTTTGAGGAGCGGAAGCTGCCCTATCTCACCGCGCACAACAAGGCGGACCTGCTGGAGAAGCGTCCTCCGCTGAAGGAAAGCGGCCACGGCCTCTACACCAGCGCGCTCACGGGAGAGGGGGTCCCTGAACTGAAGGAACGCCTTGCCGCGCTCCTGAAGGCGCAGGAGAAGCCCAGACATCTTGTGGCAGACCTGCTGAGCCCCGGGGACACGGTGCTGCTGGTGGTTCCTGTTGACGAGTCCGCGCCCAGGGGGCGTCTCATCCTTCCGCAGCAGCAGACGATACGGGACATTCTTGACGCCCATGGCTCCGCCGTGATCTGTCAGGACACGGAGCTGAAGGGCACGCTCTCACGGCTTGCGGAAAAGCCAAGGCTTGTTGTCACCGATTCCCAGGCCTTTGAGCAGGTCGCGCGGGATGTGCCCGCCGATATTCCTCTCACGTCGTTCTCCATTCTTTTTGCCCGTTATAAGGGGGAGCTGTCCGCACTGGCGCGGGGGGCGGAGAAGCTGGCGCAGCTGAGGGACGGCGACCGGGTCCTTATCTCGGAGGGCTGCACGCACCACCGGCAGTGCGGCGACATCGGGACGGTGAAGATGCCCGCCTGGATCAGGAAATATTCCGGAGCGGAGCCCGATTTTTTCTTCACCTCCGGCGGTGATTTCCCGGCAGATTTGACGGAATATGCGCTCGTTGTTCACTGCGGAGGCTGCATGCTGAATGAGCGGGAGATGAAGGCGCGTCTTGCGCGCGCCGAAGCCTGCGGCACGCCGGCCGTCAACTATGGCATGGCGATTGCTCAGATGCACGGAATCCTGCAGCGCAGTCTTGAACCCCTCCTCTGACTTCTGTTTGAGGCCACTTCCCGTTCATGATACAATAATAACGAGCAGTTCAGGCGGCCGCTGCGTTTCGGCGCAGAGGAAAGTCCGGGCTCCGCAGGGCAAGATGCCGGATAACGTCCGGCCGGCGCAAGCCGAGGGAAAGCGCCACAGAAAGGATACCGCCCCCTGTCCGACGGACGGAGGGTAAGGGTGAAAAGGCGGGGCAAGAGCCCACCGGGTGCGGCGCAAGCCGTATGCCAGGCAAGCCCCATCTGGAGCAAGGCCGAATAGGGAGGGATACGGTGGCCCGCCGTCCTCCGGGTACGGCCGCTTGAGGCGCTCCGCGAGGATGCGTCCAGATAAATGGCCGCTATATACAGAACCCGGCTTATGAACTGCTCATTTTTTAACGGCGCATTTTTAGGATAACACTGGGGTTGCGCTGTGGGTTTCAAAAGATGCAGGGCTATGCCCTGCCCGGCTTATGAACTGCTCATTTTTTAACGGCGCATTTTTAGGATAACACTGGGGTTGCGCTGTGGGTTTCAAAAGGTGCAGGGCTATGCCCTGCCCGGCTTATGAACGGCTCATTTTTTAACGGCTCATTTTTAGGGTAACACTGGGGTTGCGTTGCGGGTTTCAAAAGGTGCAGGGCTATGCTCTGCCCGGCTTATGAACGGCTCATTTTTGAGATAACACTTTACGGGCGACTCGTTTTATAGGATAATATTTTAAGAACGGCCCATTTTTTAGGATAAAACTTTATGAACAGCACATTTTCAGGATAACACTGGGGCCGCGTTGCGGGTTTCAAAAGGTGCGGGGCTATGCCCTGCCCGGAACCCGTTGTGAGCGGCTCATTATTTTTATATTGGAGCTGCTTCCATTGAAAAAACTGAAAATTTCAGGGGGAGGTCCCCTGAGTTGAAATTTGAACTTTACGATTGGCAGAAAAGCGCCTGCAGCCATATCGCGGGTCACAGCGCTGTCCTTTCCGCGCCCACGGGGTCCGGCAAAACTCTGTGTGCCTATGTCTGGGCTGGTCTTCTGGACGAGGAGGGGAACCTTCAGCGCCCCGCTTCGGACAGAATTATCTTCACCGCTCCCATCAAGGCTCTGAGCAACGAGCGCTACATGGACCTCCGCCGCATGGGGCTGGACGTCGGCATTGAGACGGGAGATTTCAAACGCAACGAGGGCGCGCAGGTGATCTGCTGCACCCAGGAGATTTACACGATGAAGTACGCGCCCCTCCCCGGGCAGCGCCTCATCATCGACGAGTTCCACTACATCTTCAGCGACCCGGACCGCGCCAGAACCTACATCGACGGCATCCGGGACACCCATGAGGACACCCCCATCCTGGTGATGTCCGCCACACTGGGCGGCGTAAAGAGCGTCGGGCGGTATCTCTCGGAGATCTGCCGGCGGGAGTTTGTCATCCACGAGAGCCGCAAGCGGACCACCCAGCTCATCTACACCCCCAAACGCCCGGCGAAGCGGGGCAATATCCACGACGCGCTGGTCTTCCTCTTCTCCCAGAAGGGGGCAGCGTCTCTGGCTCAGGATATTTCCTGCACGCGGCCGGAGATATCCTCCGCATCCCGCCGCCGCATTGAGGAGCTGGCGGCCATTCTGGAGGTCCCCCGGATCGCCCCTCCCCTGCTGCACGGTGTGGGCACCTACCACGGGGGGATGTTCCCCAAGGAGAAACTGCTGGTGGAGTCCGCCTTCCGCGAGCGTCTGCTGGACGTGGTCTGCGGGACAAACGCCCTGGCGCTGGGGGTGAACCTGCCGGCGCAGACCGTGGTGTTTGCCCAGCTTGTGCAGTACCACCACGACGAACCCATCACGAAAAACGAGTTTCTCCAGATGTCGGGCCGCGCGGGGCGCAAGGGGCTCTTTGACCCCGGCTACGTGACCTGGCTTCACCGCTCCCCCTATGAGAAGAGGGGCGTGGACACGGGCAAGGTCTTCCAGGACCTTGTGAACGCGCCGTCCGAGCCCGCGGTGGTCACGCTCCGCCCGTCCTACGGCCGCCTGCTGCGGAAGCAGGTGCTGATGGAGGCGGAGGCCGAGTACATCGCGGACTACTCCCTGCCGGCAGTGACCGTCCGCTCCGTCCTCAGGGCGCTGGAGGGGGGAATGCGGAAGATTGAGCGGGTGGCTTCCCGCCTGGTGCGCGGCTCTGACCGGAAGCGATTCCGCTCCATTCTGGCGGAGATCTGGTACGACGAGATGGAGGTTGACGAGAACCTGGAAATGGCGCTGCTTTTCCTTGAGGAGCCGGAACCCAGCGCCCTCATGGCGGCTCAGATGGTGATGCCCTATGAGCGGAACTACCTTCAGTCTCTCCTGAAGGTCAAGCGTTTCGCCAACCAGCTTCCCCGGGGGCGGCGGCTCCGCGCCATGGAGGAGCTGAACCGCACGGTGGACGAGATTGACCCGACCATTTACGGCTTCGAGGAGAAGCTGGGCGAGATTGAGACAAGCCGGTGAAGGCAGGGACTGCAATGACCGCTCACAGTGAAAAAATTTCCTTTGGGGGACACGCGCCCGTCCAGGGCCCCGGCGCGGCTGAGCTGGAGGCCGCCCACCGGGAGCGTTTCCAGAGCTTCGCGGAACAGCTTGCGGCCTGTGTCACGGTCCGGCTGACCGGCACCCGTGACGCCGGGGAGCTCTATGAGCAGCACATCCGGGACTGCCTGGAGTCCGTGCCGCTTCTGCCGCCGGGCCCCCGCCGGGCCATTGACGTCGGCAGCGGAGGCGGGCTCCCCGGTCTGGTCTGGGCCATCTGCCGGCCGGACCTGGAGGTCGTTCTGCTGGACAGCGTCGGGAAAAAAGTCCGCGCCGTTCAGGCCATCGCGGAGGCGCTGGGGCTTTCCAACGTCAAAGCGCTCTGCGCCCGCAGCGAGGACATTGCCCGGGCCGGCGCCTCTCCGGAACGGGAAGGGTTTGACGTTGCCTGCGCCCGGGCCGTTGCCAGCGCGGGAATCACGGCGGAGCTCCTCTCCCCTCTTGTGAAGGTGGGAGGCTTTCTGCTGACCTTTAAGGGAGCCAAACTCGCTGAGGAACTGGCGGAGGTGGAAGCGGCCTCCCCATGGGGCCGTCTGGGGCTCAGAGCTCCCCTTGTGCTGCCCTATGGGGGCGAGGATTCCTCACGGACGCTGGTGCTGTGGGAAAAGTCCGCCCACTGCCCTCTCACCTATCCCCGCCCGGCGGGCATGGCCGCATCCA
>JAILIX010000036.1 GCA_024695065.1 Fretibacterium sp.
GTAGGGCGTGTAGCGGCCCATCATCATTTTGGACTTCAGCAGCAGGTCCTTCAGAATCTTGTTGAAGCCTGTGCCGATATGGATATCGCCGTTGGCGTAGGGGGGGCCGTCATGGAGCACGAACCTCTCCCCCTCCCTGCGTGCGTTCACGGCCTTATGGTAGATGTCGTGTTCCCGCCAGAACTCTAAAAACCCCGGCTCGCGCTTTGCCAGGTTTGCCCGCATGGGAAAGTCGGTGACGGGGAGGTTCAGCGTGTCCTTGTAGTCTTTTTCTCCAGTGCTCATTACGAAGCCCCCTGATACTTGTTTCAAATGCCATTAATATTACCACATAAAACCTCTTTTTTACGCTATAATAAATAAACTCTTCTTTATAATCCATCTCCGCCCCCGGGGCGGGCTGGCCAAAGGAGGCTCTCAGTGAATTGAAGGACAAGAGAAAGAGCGGGATACTGCTTCCCCTGACGTCGCTCCCCTCGCAGTTCGGTATCGGAGATCTGGGGCCCGAGGCGTTCCGGTTTGCAGAGTTCCTGCACGAGGCGGGGCAGACTCTGTGGCAGGTTCTGCCTCTGACGGCCACCGATCCCGGCTGCGGCAACTCTCCCTACAGCCCCACCTCCGCCTTTGCCGGCAGCCACATCCTCATCAGTCCGGAAGCTCTGGTGCAGGACGGGCTGCTGAATGAAAGCGATTTGTCGGATATGCCTGCCTTCAGCAGCCCCGCCCATGTGGACTATGAGTGTGTGCTGACGACCAAAGAGCAGCTCTTCAGGAAGGCGTGGGCGCGGTTCAAAAAGGGGCGGAACAGAGCGGAGTTTGAGGAATTCTGCACGCAGGAGCAGGAGTGGCTGGACAGCTACACCCTTTTTGTCGCCATCAAGAAGTCAATGAATGGAAAACCCTGGCACCAATGGCCCCACGGCCTGAGGTTCCGTGAGACGCGGGACATCGGAGCTTTCCGGCGTCAGAACAGAGACGAGCTGGGTTATCAGAGCTTCCTTCAATACCTCTTCGCCCGGCAGATGGCCGCGCTGCGGGCGCACCTGAAGGAGCTGGAGATTGAGCTGGTGGGCGATGTTCCTGTCTACGTCACGAGGGACTGTGCCGACGTGTGGCAGAACCCGGAGCTGTTCAATCTCGATGAGGAGCTTAACCCCGTTCTGGTGGCGGGGGTTCCGCCGGATTACTTCAGTGCGAAGGGCCAGCTCTGGGGCAACCCGACCTACAACTGGGAGGCCATGAAAAAGACGGGCTTCCATTGGTGGGTGGAGCGTCTGCGCCATCTGCTGACCTTCTTTGACCACGTGCGCATCGACCATTTCCGCGGGCTGGTGGCCTACTGGGCGCTGCCGGCGGACGCGGAGACGGCGGAGTTTGGTGAGTGGCTTGACGTGCCGTACAGGGAATTTTTCGGCCGGCTGAAGGAGGAGTTCCCCGATTTGCCCTTCTGGGCTGAGAATCTGGGCATTCTGACGCCGGAGGTGGAGGGGCTGCGGACCTCGCTCTCGCTGCCGGGGATGCTGATTCTTCAGTTCGCCTTCGGCAACCCTGCGGACAACCCCTATGCGCCCCACAACCACGCGCCCGTCAACGTGGTCTACACGGGGACGCACGACAACAACACCACCCGGGGCTGGTTTGAGCAGGACGCGTCGGTGGGGGAGAGGGAGAACCTGACGGCGTACCTTGGGCATAATCTGTCCGGAGACACCGTGGCCCTGGAGCTGGTGCGCATGGCCCTGGCCTCCGTGGCGGCGGTGGCTGTCATCCCCATGCAGGACTGGCTGAACCTGGGAACAGAAGCCCGCATCAACATTCCCTCCACCCCGCGGGACAACTGGACGTGGCGCATGACGCCAGGCGCGGCGACGCCGGAGCTGGCGGAGAAGATACGCAGCCTCAGCGCGATATACGGAAGATAATCTGCTGAGGAACCAGCAGAACAGCGGGAGGAGGCAGAGTTTCCTCTGATCTCGCCGGGAGAGAAAAATAAACGGAGGCTGGGGGATAAAACCTCCGCCTCCGCTCTGTCTGCAGCGTTACATATACTGTTCTACCTGATCATGAACGACGACAAGGGAGTTGAAATCCTCGATCTGCGGGCGCTGAATGATGACGGGCTCCCGCACGTGCATGTAATGGACGTTCTCATGCTTCACGGCAAATCCCCGCTCAAGGCGGTCCACGAAGCCCGATGTATTGATGGTGGTGCTTGTCTGGACGATGCGCATTTTCTTCACCTCCCCGCGTCCCATTCCCTGAATATTTTACCATGAAGCAAAATCGGGGGAAATACGTTATAATCATATAGCTCTGCATGTCAGGGCAAAGCTTATTCCCAGTGAAGGGGGTTTTTTCTTTGAGTCCTATGCTTTTCGCCCTCGTCTGCCTGGTGGCTGTGCTGGTGATTATGTCCATTGGCGATATCGTCTCCACCGCTACCAAGGCTTTCGTTCCGTCCGTCTTCGTGGCGGCTGCTATATTCCTTGCCGGTTTCTGGCAGGGGTGGCTCCCGATGGATGTGGTGGACAAGGCCCAGATGGGCGGCATGATTGCCAACATTTCCATGTACCTGCTTATCGCGCACATGGGAACCCTGATGAGCGTCCGTGAGCTGTGCCAGGAGTGGAAGAGTGTCGTCATCGCTTTGGCCGGTCTGGCCGGCATGTGCGCCGCGCTGCTGTACGGCGGCACCCAGCTCATTGACCGCAACGCCATCATCGCGGGGACCCCGCCCCTGTCCGGCGGCATCGTTGCGGCTATCATCATGAGCGAGGCGGCTGCGGCCAAGGGCATGGCCCTCTGGTCTGTCATGGCCCTGCTCATCTACATCGTGCAGGGGTTTGTCGGCTATCCCATCACCGCGCTCTGCCTCAAGAGCGAGGGCAAGCGTCTGCTCCGC
>JAILIX010000005.1 GCA_024695065.1 Fretibacterium sp.
CCCCATCTGGGTGGCAAACTACATCCTCATCGACTACGGCACCGGCGCCATCATGGGTGTGCCCTGCGGCGACCAGCGTGACTTCGAGTTCTGCCGCAAGTACGGCATCTCCATCATTCCGGTCATTCAGCCGAAGGAGGGGGAGAAGTTTGACCCCGACGGCGGAAACATGACCCACGCCCTTGAGGAGTACGGCATCGTCTGCAACTCCGGTCAGTTTGACGGGATGAGCACCGAAGAGGCCATCCCCGCGATGATAGAGTGGGGGGAGAAGGAGGGCTACTGCCGGCGTGAAGTGAACTTCCGCCTGCGTGACTGGCTCATCTCCCGCCAGAGATACTGGGGCACCCCCATCCCCTTCGTCCACTGCCCGCACTGCGGTGTGGTGCCCGTGCCCGAGGAGCAGCTTCCCGTGTTGCTGCCGGAGGACGTGGAGGTCAGGGAGGTCGGGCACTCGCCCCTTCTGGACCTGCCGGAGTGGCTGTCCACCACCTGCCCGAAGTGCGGCGGCCCGGCCCGGCGCGAAGCGGACACGATGGACACCTTCTTCTGCTCGTCGTGGTACTTTGACCGCTACTGCTCGCCCGGCGACGAGGCGCGTCCCTTTGAGCGGAAGGACGTGGACTACTGGATGCCGGTTGACCAGTACATCGGCGGCATTGAGCACGCCTGCCTGCACCTGATCTATGCGCGGTTCTTCGCCAAGTTCCTTGCGGATATCGGCATGACCTCTGCCCGCGAGCCCTTCACCCGGCTCCTGACCCAGGGCATGGTCATCAAGGACGGCGCGAAGATGTCCAAGTCTCTGGGCAACGTGGTGGACCCGACGGAGATCGTGAACAACTACGGCGCGGACACCGTGCGGCTGTTTATCCTGTTTGCAGCTCCGCCCCAGAACGACCTGGACTGGTCGGAGCGCGGCGTGGAGGGCTCCAGCCGCTTCCTTGGCCGTGTGTGGCGCTACGTGGAGGACAATCTGGAAACGCTGAAGGCTCACGGCGGGCACATTGTGCCGGCGGATGAGCTGAAGGACCCGGAACTGCGTGAGTTCAAGCGCAAGATTCACAGCACCATCCGGGACGTGACCCGTGATATCGAGGAAGAAAAGCAGTTCAACACGGCTATTGCCCGCCTGATGGAGCTGACCAACGCTCTCTACAGCCTGAACGCTGAGGGAGAGGTGGCGGACACGCTGCGCCGGGAGTCTGTGGATGTGCTGCTGAACTGTCTGTCGCCCTTCTGCCCCCACATCACCGAGGAGCTGTGGGAGATGCTGGGACACAAGGATATGCTTTGCCTGGAGCCATGGCCTGTGGTGGACGAAAAGGCACTGGTTCAGGACTCTGTGACCATCGTTGTTCAGGTGAACGGCAAGGTCCGGGCCCGGCTGGAGCGTCCGGCGGGGCTGAGCAAAGAGGAGCTGGGGAAGGGCGTTCTGTCCGACCCGGCAGTGCAGGAGAAGCTGGCCGGCAGGGAGGTCGTCAAGGTCATCGCTGTGCCGGACAAGCTGGTCAACATCGTGGTGAAGGGGTAACAGGAGGAACCTTTGCCGCGTCTGGTGGTCATTGAGGGACACGAGGGGCAGCGCCGCCAGCTTGAGGAGCACCTGACCGCCCTGGAGGCGGCGGGGTATCCTCTCTCGGGAAAGTTCGAGGCCGGTGATCTGGACGGAGGCTGGCGGAGCCTGTTCGAGCGTGCAGGGACGCGGGGGCTCTTCGCGGAGCGTCAGGCGCTTGTGGCTGAGGGGTGCGACTCCCTTGGCCCCTTTCCCGACGAGATGAGCGGCTGTCTCGAGGACGAGGGGGCGGACGCAGTGATAATCGCCACCTTCGCCGGGGACACGAAGAAAGTCTTTTCGAGGGGTATTCTGGCTTTGCGAAAAATTTCCTTTCTCCGGGCGGACCCGTCGGTCCCCCCGTGGAAGCGGAAGGACTGGCTGATGAATCTGGCGCGGGAGCGCGGCGCAAAGCTGGCGCCCGACGCGGCGGCCCTGCTGGGGGAATCCATTGAGTCTCAGGAGGAGCTGCGCGGGGAACTCGCCAAGCTGCATCTCTACGCCGGAGGGCGGACGATCACCGTCGGGGATGTTCAGGCGCTTTCCTTTGACGAGGGAGGGCGTGCTCTGCTTTCCTTTCTGGACGGCGTGTGTCAGGCCAGGCCGCGCGATGTGGTCCGCGCCCTGAAGTATCTCCGGCAGGAGCCCGTGCTCCCTGTGCTCACGTCCCTGTGCAACCGGCTGCGCCCGGCGCTTGTCATGGCGGCCTTTCCCCGCTCTCAGGAGGCGGCGCTGAAGGCCATCGGGATGGGCAGTGGGAAGGATTACGCCCTGCGTATGGCGCGCGGGGCACTCTCTGTCTTTGGCGGAGAGGCCATCCGGCGTTTTATGCTGGGTGTGGTGCGGCTCTCCTTTTTGGAGAAGACCTCCCGCTCCGAGGGCTGGCCGGGGTTCGAACAGGTCCTTTGGGAATTGATGGGGAGCTCAGGACGTTTACCGCCCCCCTGAATTGTGCTAAAATTCTAATCAGCTCATCATTACACAAGGAGGCGAAGGTCGATGGAAGTACGTTTTGTTCAGCGCGGAACGGAGATCGACGGCAAACTTCGGGAGTACATGGAGAACAAGATGTCCAAGATGGAGAAGTTCTTCAGGAAAATCCTGAACTGCCAGGTTGTCGTCAGCCACCACAAGGGCAATTTCAACGTGGAGACGACGGCCAACGCCAACGGAGTGATTCTCCGCGCGGAGGAGAACGCCACCGAACCCCGGAAGGCCTTTGACCAGGCCCTCAAGAACCTGGAGCGCCGCATTAAACGGTATAACTCCTACCTCAAGGACAAGGGGCAGTTCCAGGATGAGGAGAACTTCTCCTTCAGCGTTGAAGGGACGACGGAGACAGTGGACCCCAGCGAGCCCGTCATCGAGAAGGTGAAGAAAGTTCCTGTTCATCCCATGGATCCGGTGGAGGCCGTTATGCAGATGGAACTGGTGGGGCACTCCTTCTTCATGTTCCAGAACGCGGAAACGGGGGAAATCAACGTCGTTTACAAGCGCAAGGAGAAATCCTACGGCTTGCTGGAACCCATCCATTGATGCGAAAGAGCGGGGCCCGAAGGCCCCGCTCTTTTTTTCCCGGCACCATCCTTGTCATGCGGGAGTTATGCGGGAAGGGCAATCTTCCATGAAGCGGCCTCCCGGCGTCCCGCAACAAAGCTTTTATAAATCCCCTCCTGCCCAAGCAGTTCCTCGTGGGTGCCTTTCTGCGCGATGCGCCCGTTGTCGATCACAAAGATCTGGTCCGCGTGGCGGACGGTCTTCAGCCGGTGCGCGATCATGATAATGGTCTTTTCCTTCGTCAGCGCCTCAATCGCGGCCGTGAGCTCCGCCTCGTTTTCGGGATCCACATTGGCCGTGGCCTCATCCAGAATGATGATGGGCGCGTCCTTCATGATGGCGCGGGCGATGGAGATCCGTTGCTTTTCGCCCCCCGAGAGGCTGGCTCCGCCCTCGCCGATGAGGGTGTCGTACCCCTCAGGCAGCGTCATGATGAAATCATGGCATTTTGCCTTTCTGGCCGCCTCGACAACACGTTCCAAAGGGGCCTCCGGCTCGCCGAAGCGGATATTGTTCGCTATGGTGTCCTCAAAAAGGAAGACGTTCTGAAAAACAAAGCTGAAGTTTTTCATCAGGGAGTCAAAGCTGTAGTCCTTCACGTTTTTGCCGCCCAGCAGAACCTCGCCCTCCCGGACATCCCAGAACCGCGCCATCAGGCGGCACAGCGTCGTCTTTCCGCCGCCGGAGGGCCCCACAAAGGCCGTGGCGGTCTTTTCCGGAATTCTCAGACTCACGCCGTCGATGATCTTCTTTTTGTCATAGGTAAAAGCCACGTTTTTCAGTTCGAGGGTATGATCCTCCGGCGTGATTTCCCCGCCGTCAATGTCCATCGGCGGCATATCCAGGATCTCCTTTGCCCTGGTGACAGCAATCCGGATGTTGCGGAGCAGCGCCGTGAAGGAGCTCATGGAGTCCAGGCTCTCGCAGATCATGAAGGACGATATCATCATCATGATACAGAACAGCAACGGCATGGAGCCCTCAAAATAAAACTTCAGGCTCAGGATGCACATGGCGGTCCCTGTGAATTTGGTGGCCAGATTCTGCAGGGTTACCCATGGGACCGCTCTGAACTCAAGGGCGGTATCCGCCTGCTGTTTTTCGGCGATGGCGGCCTCAAGCTTTTTTGCGGCCTTGTCGGTCATGGAATAGTTTTTGACCTCCGCGATGCCCTGCACATACTCAAGGACCTGCGTCACCAGGTCTTCATCGGCCCGGTGCTTTCTGGAGGCCACGGGACGGGCTGCCCGCTGCATAGCGGCATTGAAGATAATATAAAGACCGATGCCGGCGGTGAGCACCAGACCAATGCGCCAGTCGAAGGCATAGACGAAACAGGTGATGACAGCTGTGGTCAGAATGCCCTGCGTCGTGATCATCACAATGCGGGTCGCGATGTCCGCCAGGCTTTCCATGGTGTTGGTCGTCACGTTGGTGATCGCGCCCAGAGAATTGCTGTTGAAGAAGCCCATGGGGAGATACCGCAGATGTTCCGCAATCTCAATCCGTTTATTGGCGCAGGAGTGATAGCCTGCCTCGCACTGCAGCATGGTGGTCTTCAGGGCAATCAGGAACTGTCCCAGCACGGAAAAGACCATAATTCCCAGAGACAGCCAGAAGTGGCTCAGGGTCATGCCGTCCCCAAGCACCCCCTTCACAACGACGGCGATGGCCGTGATGCGCAGCGCCGAGAAGAACGCCTTCACCACACCCAGCGCGATGGCCAGATACAGTTTGCGGCGGTCCTCCTTATCGCAGAAATCAAAAAACTGCTTCAGCGTCTCAAACATTTCCCTCTTCCTCCTTTGCCGAGATGTGCGCCTGCCACATTTTCTGATACAGCCCGCTCCCTGACAGCAGTTCTCTGTGGGTGCCGCGCGCCTCGACCCGCCCGCCGTTGATCAGAATGATCTGGTCGGCATCCGCAATGGTGGAAAGCCTGTGGGCGATGACCAGAATCGTTTTTCCCTGCACCAGTTTCGCGATGCTGCGCTGAACCAGCGCCTCGTTTTCGGGATCGGTGTAGGCGGTTGCCTCATCCAGAATGACGACCGGCGCGTTTTTCAGCATGGCCCTTGCTATGGATATGCGCTGGCGCTCTCCGCCGGAAAGGTGGCTCCCGGCGCCGCCGCAGATTGTCTGATACCCGTTCTCCAGTCCCTGAATAAAATCATGGCAGCCGCAGGCTCTGGCGGCCTCCATCACCTGTTTGTCCGAGGCCCCGGGGTCTCCCAGACGGATATTTTCCATGATGCTCATATCAAACAGATAGTTGTCCTGGGAGACATAGGCAATCTTTTTCTGCCAGGTGTCCAGCGGGATGTTCCGGATATCCACGCCGCCGAAGGTGATGCTTCCGCTGTCCGGGTCCCAGAAGGAGGCGATCAGTTTGGCAAGGGTGGACTTGCCTGAGCCGGAGGGCCCCACCAGAGCGTTGACCGTTCCTGCCCGCACTGTCAGGTCAATGCCATGAAGCACCTCGGCGTCCCTGTAGGAGAAATGCACGTCCTGAAGCTGTATATCCGTCCCCTGAGGATTTTCCGTCATCAAATCAGGCCGCTGAAGCTCCGTTTTTTCCAGGATATCTGTCACTTCTCCAATAACAGTGCCCATTTTGTTGATATCATCCGTGTAACTCACCGCCACCAGAAAGGGGGGAATCAGCCCCAGTGAAAGGATAATCAGCATCAGAAAATCCGGCCCGGAGACAGATCCTTTCATTAAGAACGAAACCCCGAAGGGCAGAAGAGGCAGCAGCGTGGCGGGCGTAATCACCATCAGCAG
>JAILIX010000039.1 GCA_024695065.1 Fretibacterium sp.
CAACGGGCACATCCGCATCATCAGCACCGGCCCTGACGGCGAAGAGGGCGGCGAGGGCGTCAACGCCGACATTTCCAACGATAACTGATTCCCTCACAATGACAGCTCAGCAGGGGGCTTCGTCCCTTTCCCGGCCGGCCAACCGGGTTGGAATCGGCCGAGGGGCAAAGCCCCTTTCCCGGCGAGGGGCAAAGCCCCTTTCCCGGCGGGGATTCACGCTTATTGAGATTATGCTTGTGCTGGCAATCGTGGGCGTCATGGCCGTTGTGCTGCTTCCGCGCATCGGCTTTTACTTTGAGCCCCCGCTGGTCCTGCTGCAGCGCAGCGTCGAGGAGGCTCAGGAGCTGGCTCTGTCCGGAGTTTCTGTCCGTTTTGTGCTGAAGCCCGTGCACGGCAAAAGGGGGACCGTTGAGGCTGAGGTCCTTCTCAAAGAGGAGCCGGAGAAGGGAAGCCTGAGCGAATTTTTGGGCACAGCAGCCCCGAAAGAGGACAAACTGGTGTGGAAGCCGGCCAAATTCTCCCATCCCCTCGACGGCGAGGGGTGGCGCATGGATCCGGAGACGGTGAACTTCTTCACAGACGGCTCCTGTACGCCCGCGCGCATCTCCTGGGCAGATCCGGGCTACTCCAGCCGCGGTTCCGTCTCCTTCCTCCTCACTGTGACAGGTTACTGCATAGAGGACGGAGAAAAGCGTTATTAACCCGCCCGGCGCCCGGCCCCTTTACACTTCTATAATCTCCCGCGGCAGGGATGACAGTCTCCGCGCCCCTGATTCCTCTGAAATCCAGCAATCACAGGAAGTGATAACCGCCCCCTGTCGCAGGCTTCCTGCCGGCCCGTCCCCCAGACGAACCGACGGATGAAGGTTGAACCGCATTCCCGGTTCAATGAGGGTCTCATTCCCGGCAGCAATGCAGGGGATTTCCCAAACGTCCGCTCCCTGACCGTGTCCAATAGCTCCTCCGGGCGTGAAACACCCGTCATAGCCGCAGCCCCTCAGCGCCTCCTCCGCGGCAGCAGCCAGCTCCCCCACTCTGGCACCCGGACGGATTTTTCCGGCGGCGGCCAGCTGCGCCTCACCCACAGCGGCAAAGGCGCGGGCGTACTCCTCCTTCGGCCTGCCCAGAGAGATCAGGTGCGTGGTCTCGCCCATATGCCCCCCGGCGGCGGCGTGCTCCAGAATAATGCAGTGACAGTCCCTCTTCTCCCAGATATGCGTACGCTCTCTGGCCTGAGCCATCAGCGCCAGGCCTGGAACCGGTCCGGAAGCGGACATCCAGTAAAGCTCTTCCGCCCCCAGAGACAGTGCGAAACGCGACGCCTCCGCCACGGCATCCAGCTCACGCCCGCCGGGCTTCACCAGACCGGCGTAGTGACGGAATACCTCCTCGTTCAGCTTCACAGCAGCTTCGGAGAGCCGGACCTCCTCCTGGCTCTTCACCATACGCAGACGCTCAAGCCGGAGGTCGAGACTGATGAGCTTCGTGCCCGCCAAATTCTGTGCCAGAGAGGCCCGGAAGGCCGCGCTCATTCCCCGGCCGGCCGTTGCCGCACGTTCCGCCCCCAGAGCCCTGACGAGTTCTGCCGCGCCCCGGCAGGGGTCGGAGACATAGTCCGCCGCCGGGATCACCCTCACCTCGTCCGCGGCGCAGCACGCTCCGGCAAACTCCGCCTCTGAGGCGTCATGGACAAAGAGCGTCACAGGCCCCTCCAGCGGCATCACAAGATACTCCTCAAAGACGGGCGTGGGCCAGTCCGCCAGCCAGCGCAGCAGTCCCCTTGCCATGAGCTGAGGCGAACCAAAGGCCACCAGCACACCGGCGCCGGCCCGCCTCATTTCCTCCCTCACCCGCTGGCGGCGGCGGGTGAGTTCCTGTCCTGAGATATAACGCGTCCCCTTCATGAAGAGCTTCCTAAAGCTTCATGCCCATCGCGGCGGGGAGGAAGGTGATGAGCCACGGAAAGAAGGTAATGAGCAGCAGGCAGGCAATCCCGGCGATGAGGAAGGGCCACACCCGGGACACAAGGTCTTTCATGGATATCTTCGCGATGTTGCAGGCCACGAAGAGGTTGGAGCCCACGGGGGGAGTCACCTGTCCCAGGGCGAAGTTCGCCGTGGCGATGACGCCGAAAGCCACCAGAGGATAACGCATCTCCCTGATGACCGGCAGCAGGATAGGCATAAGGAGATAGAACCCTGACGCCGAATCCACAAAGCACCCCGCAATGAGGAAGATGACGGTGATGAGCAGAAGCATGAGTGTCCGGTCATGCGTGACGGCCAGAAGGTCCCCCGTGAGCTGCTTCGCCACGCCGGAGGTCGTCAGTATCCACGTGAAGGCCCCGGCACAGCCCATGATGAACATGATGACCGCCGAGGAGACGGACGCCTCCACGAAGATGTCCCAGAGCTGCCGCAACTTTATCTCCCGATAGATGAACAGCCCCACAAACAGACCATAGACCACCGCCACGCCCGCCGCCTCCGTGGGGGTGAAGATGCCGCCATAGATCCCCCCAAGGATGATAACAGGCATTAAAAGTGCCCATATCGCAGACCGGAACGTCCTCCATCGTTCCCCCCAGTTCTGCCGAGGCTGACGGACAATGTTCTCGTCCCGGCGGAGGCAGGCCAGCGCCGCCAGCGAGAAGGCGACCCCGAACAGGAGCCCCGGCACGATGCCGGCAATGAACATCGTCCCCACGGAGACCTCCCCCGCCAGCATGGCATAGATGATAAAGGGGATGCTGGGCGGGATGATCATGCCTATCCCCCCGGATGAGGCCACCAGCGCCGTCGCAAAGTTCCTGTCATAACCCTTGTCCGCCATGGCCGGGATAAGCACACCCCCGATGGCGGCCACCGTGGCCGGACCGGAGCCCGATATAGCGGCGAAGAAGCACGCCACCACCACCGTTACCACCGCCAGACCGCCCCTGCGGTGCCCGACGCAGGCATTGGCAAAGTTGATGAGACGGCCGGATATCCCCGCATAATCCATGATAACCCCCGCCAGAATAAAAAAAGGAATGGCCAGCAGCGTGTACCTGGCAATGGCCGCGTAAAACACCGTGGGCAGGACGGAAAGCCGGAACCCCAGCGACGTCATGCACGCAACAGCGGCCAGCCCCATGGAGGCCGCCACCGGCACCCGCAGAATCAGCAGCACAAAGAACGTGCCTATCAGGATAAGAGGGGTCATGCCGCCGCCCCCTCTCGCCAGCGTTTCAGCTCAAGCCATCCGCAGCGCAGCACACTGATGACCGTCATGACAGCGCCCAGAGGGAGAGCGGCCCCGGCCAGAGCCATGGGGATTCTCATGCCGGGAAGGATCTGCCCGTGCCGGATCTGGTTCATCGTCATTTTGAAGCCCATCCAGGCGATGACCGACATCAGCAGGGCGGAGGCCAGCGCGGCGAAGACGATGATCAAAGGCTGCAGCGCCTCAGGCAGCCTGTCCGCCGCGACAGTCAGGACCGTGTGGGCGTTCCGGCGGTATCCGTAGGAGATGCCGAACATGCTGACCCAGATAAAGACCAGCACCACCAGCTCCTCCGTGTAGGAGAACGGGGTCTGGGGCAGCAGGCGGCGGGCAACGACATTCAGAAAATTGAAGAGCACCATGACCGCCATGCCGGCGACCATAACCCCTTCCTCAAGGATATCAAGTGTTTTCCAGAATTTATTCATCGGGTCCTGAACTCTCTCCCTTGAATTTGGTCTCATTTACGAAAGGACGCGCAGGGCCTGCCTCAGCTCCCCGCGCGTCCCGGATAATCCTGTATATCAGAACTTGTAGCCAAACTTACTGAACATTTCCTCACCAAACTGCTCTCTGTAATCCTGATAAACGGGGGCCACAGCCTTCTGGAACGCCTGCACCTGCTCCGGCGTCAGAGACGGCACCACGTCGAGCCTGTACTCCCCCAGCTGCTTTTGAAGCGCCTCGTTCTTTTCGCGGGTGATCTTCACCTGATAGGCCATTGCCTCGTCCGCAGCGCTCTGGAAAACGGCCTTCTCCGCATCGTTCAGGCTGTCCCACAGCTCCTGGCTGACAGAGAGGTACAGCGGGTCATAGGAGTAGTTCCACAGGGAGAGATACTTCACCACTTCCAGCGTCTTCTGGGTATAGAGGAGGTCCAGCGTGTTCTCACTGGCGTCGATGGTGCCCTGCTGGAGGGAGGTGTAGACCTCAGACTGGTTCATGGTCAGGGGATCGGCCCCGATGTACTTCAGCAGGGAGACGTGGACGCTGCTGCCCGGCACACGAATCTTCAGGCCCTGCATATCCTCTGGACTCATGATGGGGTTGCGGTTGTTGACCACCTGCCGGTAGCCGTTCTCCCCAATGGCAAGGCAGACCACATCCGCCTCGTTCAGAACAGCCTTCAGCGCCGCGCCGCCCTCGCCCTTCATGCACCTGTCCACGTCCTCGTAGGTGGGCAAAAGCCACGGGAAGCACGGGACGACACTCTTCTTCGCCACGGCGGACCACACCAGCGCGTCCTGAAGATGAATGTCCGTCACCCCAGTCTGCACAAGCTCAATGCCGCCCACCTGACTACCGCCGGAAAGCTCGTCCAGCGGAAAGATGGTGATCTCGAACTTGTCCCCCGTCCCGGCCCTGATGAGCTCGACAAATTTCTCCGCTCCGGCCTGCCACGTGCTGGTGCTGGGCCCCGCATGGCTGAACCTGAGCTGAACGGCCCCTGCCGCCTCAAAGGTGAGGGCTCCGATAAACATCAGAGTAAGGGTCAAAAGAACAAACGTTTTTTTCATGAAGCTTTCCTCCTGCGCCCATCAGCGGGCTTTTTAAATACCGCCCCACAGAGCGGATGATCAATAAGAAACTTTAGTAAATTAAACAATGTTACTATAAACAATATGGTAAATTCTACAGGATATCAGAGAAAATGCAAGGGGGAGGCCCCATAAAATCAAGGATACCGGGGATTGCCGGCCATGATGAAACGTTATCCCTCCTCCATCAGACTGAGGATGGCCCCGACGTCCAGATGCTCCCGAACCGCTGCGGAAAGAGCGCTGAAGGCGGCTTCCTTCATGGCACGGGTGTCTGTCACCGGCCTTTCCGGCAGACCCCGGTTCCGGCGGACAGCGTTGAGCCACAGGCCACGGAAGCGGTCACACTCAAGGATGCCGTGGAGGTATGTCCCGGCGACACTCAGGTCCGGCCTCGCCAGTCCCTCCGGCCCATCCTCAAGGCAGAACAGCGGGAGAACGGAACCGTCCAGTCTG
>JAILIX010000082.1 GCA_024695065.1 Fretibacterium sp.
CATAAATTTCCATCCCAAGCGCCACGCCATGAGGGGAACCTTCACTCTGGGCTGCGACGAGAACGGGATATTCACGGGGCTGGACTGTGAGATTTATTTTGACACAGGGGCCTACGCCTCGCTGTGCGGGCCGGTTCTGGAGCGGGCCTGCACCCATTCCGTGGGGCCCTACTGCTACCAGAACACGGACATCCGGGGATACGGGTATTACACGAACAACCCGCCGGCAGGGGCTTTCCGGGGGTTTGGCGTGTGTCAGAGCGAGTTTGCCCTGGAGCAGAACATCAATCTGCTGGCGGAGAAGGTGGGCATCTCGCCCTGGGAGATCCGTTTCCGCAACGCCATTGAGCCGGGGAAGGTCCTTCCCAATGGTCAGATTGCGGACTGCTCCACAGCGCTGAAGGAAACACTGCTTGCTGTCAGGGATGTTTATGAAAAGAACCGTGGCCATGCCGGCATTGCCTGCGCGATGAAGAACTCAGGGGTTGGCGTGGGGCTGCCGGACAAGGGGCGGGCAAAAATTTGTGTCGAGGAGGGCCTTGCCTGTCTTTACACGGCGGCCAGCGACATCGGGCAGGGCTGCTCCACGGTCTTCATGCAGATTCTTGGGGCGGCCGCGGGACTTCCACGGGATAAGATGCGTCTGATGCCGGGCAGCACGGAGACCTCGCCGGACTCCGGCACCACGTCCGGCTCAAGGCAGACCCTTATCACGGGCGAGGCGATCCGCATGGCCGGCACGGAGCTGAAAGAGGCTCTCGACGCGGCCGGCGGCGATCTGGTGGCGCTGAACGGCCGGGAGTTCTTCGCGGAGTTCTTTGACCCCACGGACAAGCTCGGCGCGGACAAGCCAAACCCCAAGAGCCATGTGGCCTACGGTTTTGCCTCGCATGTGGTTATCCTTGGGGAGGACGGCAGGGTTTCCGAGGTCTGGGCGGCCCACGACTCCGGAAAGGTTGTCAACCCGACATCCATTCAGGGGCAGATCGAGGGCGGCGTTCTGATGGGGCTGGGGTACGCGCTGACTGAGGATTTCCCGCTGGAGAACTGCGTGCCCATGGCAAAGTACGGTACGCTGGGGCTGATGCGGGCGATGGACATCCCCAGTATCCACGCAATTTACGTGGAGAAGGAGGAGCAGCTGCCCTTCGCTTATGGCGCCAAGGGAATCGGAGAAATCGCCGCCATCCCGACGGCCCCGGCCGCGGCGGGCGCCTATTACGCCCGGGACGGCGTGTTCCACACGAAACTGCCCATGAACGGCACTCCCTATCGCCCCAAAAAGTCGTAGGGGGAGTGGCTATGCTGGTCTGCATAAAGGGAGCGGGGGATCTGGCGTCGGGCATTGCCGCGCGGCTCTTCCGTGCCGGGATAAGGGTCATCATGACGGAGACAGCCCGGCCCACGACGGTGAGGCGGACCGTGAGTTTCTCCGAGGCTATCCGACTCGGAGAAACCCTTGTTGAGGACATCAGGGCCTGCCGCGCCGGGGGGCCGGAGGAGGCGCTGACCATTGCCGGAAACTGCGCCGTGGCTGTTCTGGTGTGCCCTGACGGTGAGCTTATCCCTCAGCTGGCTCCTGATGCCGTGGCGGACGCCATCATGGCGAAGAAGAATCTGGGGACCAAGATCACCGACGCCCCCGTCGTCATCGGGGTGGGGCCGGGTTTCACCGTGGGTGCGGACTGCCGCGCGGTGGTGGAGACGAAGCGGGGCCACACTCTGGGCCGGGTGTTTTATGAGGAGGGGGCAATGGCTCTTCCCAACACGGGGATACCGGGCAGCGTCGGAGGCTTTGCCTCTGAGCGGGTGCTCCGTGCCCCCTGTGACGGGGTTATCCTTCCCCGGCATGAAATTGGCGATATCGTCAGGGCCGGGGAGACCGCCGCGACGGTTGACGGCACTCCGCTGCTTTGCACGATAGACGGGATGCTGCGGGGAATGCTGGCCCCGGGGACGGAGGTCACCCGGGGCATGAAGAGCGGCGACATTGATCCCCGGGGGGCAGAGGCGGACTGCCGGAGGATTTCGGACAAGGCACTGGCCGTCGGGGGCGGCGTGCTTGAGGCGCTGCTGCACTTTTATCCTTATCCATGACACTGTAATCGTCGTCGTCATGGGCCTGCACGCCCGATGTCTGCAGATAACGAGACAAAGCAGGGTGGAAAAATGAAAAATTATTACACAATGCTGATTGAGAGGGATGAGGAAGGGTGGTATGTCGGGAGCGTGCCATCCCTCCCCGGCTGTCACACCCAGGGGCGCACGATTGACGAACTGATTTCCAACATGGAGGAGGCCCTTTCCTTATACGCCGAAGAAGAATACGTTGCCTCGCCGATATTCGCCGGTAGTAAAGAAATTGCATAATGTGATGTCCCATATAATCGCCGTCGTGGGGGCGGGGGGGAAGAGTTCGTATATCGAGCGGCTGGCGGATGATTATTCCGCCCGGGGCCGGCGTGTCTGCGTCACTTCCACGACACATATTTATAAACAGCCGGACCGGGAGAATGTCGTTTACCGGGGAGCGGAGGCGGGGGAAAAGTTAGCCTGGCCCGGGAACGCAGAGTTCTGCCGCCTGTGCCGCGAATATGATGTTGTGCTGGTGGAGGCGGACGGCTCCCGCCACTGTCCCATCAAGATCCCGGCAGAGCACGAGCCTGTCATCCCCGATCCTGTGGATGAGATTGTTGCCGTCATGGGGCTGCAGGCCCTTGGACGGCCTCTGGGGGAGGTGTGCCAGCGCTTCGGCACGGCGGACACGCGGGAACTCCGGGCGGCGTTTCCCAGGCTGGACGGGGACTCTCCCGTGACCCGTGAAATGATGGATTTCATCTCTCAAACGTATTACCTTGAGCCGCTTCGGCGGAAATATCCCGGTATCCCTGTGAAATATGTCAGGAACAATCTCCTCCTGTCTCTGCCGGAGCAGGCGGGGCGGCGCGTCGCCCTGGTTCTCATGACCTCCGGCAGCTCCCGGCGATTCGGGGACAATAAACTGCTTTACCCTATCCGGGGCAGGGCGCTTTTTCGTCACGGTCTGGACGCGCTGCTGGGGGCAAAGCTCAGGCTGGAGCAAGATAAAATAGAGGCGGAGGTCTTTGTTACGGGCGGTAATTCCCTTGAATGCGAGGGGGCTGAGGTCATCGACAACCCTGACCGGCTTGAGGGGATCGCCGGTTCCATCCGGCATGGGACGGAAGCCGCGATGCATCGCCGCTGTGACGCGGTGCTGTTCCTCGCCGGGGACCAGCCCGATTTTCCCGCGGAGGATGTCGCCCGGCTCGTGCGGGAGTTCCTGTGCTCCGGAAAAACCATGGGATGCGCCTATGCCGGTCATCCCGCCAATCCCGGTATTTTCAGTTCCGCGTGTTATCCCGGCCTGCTCGGCCTGTCAGGGGACACCGGCGCGATAAATCTGATAAGGCGAAAGCCCGAAAGGGCGCATTATTACCCTGTACGGCCTGAGAAACTTTTCGATATCGACACCCTAACCGATGCCGCCGATTTTTAGCTGGGAAATATACCGGTAGACGCTGGCCTGAGAGCAGTGGAGTCCCAGAGCCACATTCTTGACGATACCTTTAAGCTGAAAAATTCCCTGTTTCTCCAGTGCTGCGATAATCTGCATCCGTTCCTTTGAGGTCAGGCGTTCCGCCGGTATGTCCAAACGTTCCAGTTCCCGGAGGATGGCGTCCATCGTCACTGCCTCAGGCGATTCTCCGTATTTCTTCGGGATACACGAAACAGCCTCAGGGAAAAGCTTTTCCGTTCCCTGAGCGCCGAAAATTTTTTTCCCTGCCACGTATTTTGCCCTGAGGCAAACATCTTCTCCTGAAAGGAGGAGCGTCTGCTCCAGCCGCTCCTGAAGGGCCCCGCGGCGGGGACCGGAGCGTTTCTCCGGCAATACCAGAATATCGGCCTCAAAGCCGGGCAGAAAACTTCCCACGTTTCCAAAAAACTTTCCTCCGCCCATCGTCGCCATGTAAAACGCCTCCGCGAAGGTCAGAGGACGGGACTTTTCCTGAAGGAGCCGCCAGCGGATTTTGGATACGGCAACGGCGTCCGCAGCAGCGCGGAACATGGAGAGATTTGTCCCTGCCGCCAGGTCTGTGCCCAGCCCCACGTTCAGCCCTTCATCGAGGTATTTTCGGACGGGGGCGACGCCGCTGGAAAGATTCATGTTGGACTGGGGACAATGGGCAATGAAACATCCCCGCTTCCGCAACAGTGAGATCTCCTCTTTGTCAAGGTAGACGCAATGGGCCATAATCGTTCTCCCGTTCAGAAGCCCGAACCGGTCATAAGTGCCGGCGTAGTGTTTTGACCATGGGCAGAGCTCGCGAACCCACGCCACTTCAGAGGGGTTTTCGCTCAGGTGGGACTGCAGGGGAAGACCGAACTTTTTTTTAAAATTACCCAGTGCGGCCATCAGTTTGTCGGTGCAGCTGGGGGTGAACCGGGGGGTCAGAACCGGACGGGTGCGGCTGTATCCCGACGCTTCCTCCAGCCAGCTTTTCGTGTCCGCCAGGGATCTCTTCGTGGTCTCCAGCAGTCCGTCTGAGGCGTTCCTGTCCATATTGACCTTGCCAACGTAACTGATAAGGCCGGACTTTTCCATTGTGTCCATCAGGAGACGGGTGGCGGGAACATGGACAGTGCCGAAAATGACTGCCCTGGTAGTGGGGCTGGCTCTCATGGCGTCGGCAAAAGCGGAGTACACCTGTGCGGCATATTCCAAATCACTGTATTTTTCTTCTTCAGGGAAAGTGTAGGTATTCAGCCAATCCAGAAGCTCAAGGTCCATGCCCAGACCGCGAAATGGAAATTGCGGGGCGTGAACATGAAGATCGGTCATTCCGGGAATAATCAGACAATCCCCGTAGTCTTCAACAGGCAGACCGGAACAGGCATCCGGAAGCTGATTAAAGACGCCGGCCAGCCTGCCGTCCGCAACGAGGAGGTATCCTCCTTCCACGGCGGCGATGCCGGTGGGGGATGTGCTGTAAAAGATGTTTCCCTTAATTGCGTAAGCGCTCTGCCACATTCTCAGCCCCCCTTGCGTGAATATATACTTTTCATTATAATGAATAAGGAAAAAAAATCAATAAAAATTTTTTATTGAGATAAAAATATGTCCCCCAGGATATCCTTTTATACAAAGGAGGAATTGCAATGTCAGAAAAGTTTTCCGTCAGCGTTGATAACATCTATCAGCTTGACGGCAGGGTCCCGTTGGGGAAAGCTATCCCTTTCGGTCTGCAGCATGTGTTGGCCATGTTTGTCTCCAACCTCGCCCCCATTACAATTATTGCGGGCGCGGCCCAGCTCTCGGTGGAAATGACGGGAATGCTTCTGCAGAATGCCATGTTCGTGGCCGGAATTGCCACTCTGGTTCAGATTTATCCCATCATTCTTCCGGGTACGGGGCTGAGAATCGGTGCCCGGCTGCCCATCGTCATGGGCGTCAGTTTCACCTTTGTGACAATCCTCTGTTCCATCGCGGTGAATTACGGGTATCCTGCGATGCTTGGAGCGGTGCTTATCGGCGGCCTGATGGAAGGGACTCTTGGCCTGTTCGCCAAATATCTGGCGAAGTTCATTAAGCCCATCGTCTCCGCTTCCGTGGTGACGGCCATCGGTATGTCCCTGTTCACGGTGGGGGCCCGATCCTTTGGCGGAGGGTATGGCCCGGACTTTGGGTCTGTGTCCAACCTCATCATTGGAACTGTGACCCTGGTGGTGTGCCTGGCCTGGGCCGCGGTGATGAAGGGCTATATGAAGCAGCTCTCCGTCCTGGCGGGGCTTATCGTGGGCTACATCCTCTCCATCTTCATGGGAAAGGTGGATTTG
>JAILIX010000084.1 GCA_024695065.1 Fretibacterium sp.
GATGAGAAAGGTGAAAACGGAATGAAACCGGATTATAAGAACTGGATGCCGAAGGGTCTGATTCTCTCCGCCCTGGGGCTCACCGCGCTCTTTCTGATTCTGTCGCTTGTGCTGGGGCTGACGAACATAACCGGCGGCAGGCTCAGAACCGTTCTTTGCGTCATTTTCCTGATTGGAACGCTCATGGGTGTGTGTGTTTCGGTCTGGATGATCCTCATGTACCGTGCCTTTTCGTACCATGGCAGGAGGCAGATGGCAAAGCAGATTATTGAGGGGGTTGCGGAATACGTCAGGATACCGGAGGGCGGAAAGGGGCTGGACGTGGGATGCGGCAGCGGCGCGCTGGCCATTGCCTGCGCCAGACGGAATCCGGAGGCGTCTGTGATCGGGATTGACCGCTGGGGCTGGGAATACGCTTCCTTCAATAAAGAATTGTGTGAAAACAACGCCAAAGCGGAGGGGGTCAGCAACGTGACTTTCCTCCGCGGCGACGCGACCGCTCTTGACTTTCCCGACGGGAGCTTTGACGCGGTGATGAGCAACTATGTCTATCACAACATCCCCGGCAGCCGTCAGGCCTGCCTCCTGGAAACGCTGCGCGTTCTGAAAAAGGGCGGGACCTTTGCGATCCATGACATTTTTTCAAAGGCTAAATACGGAGATATGCAGGCCTTCCTGGAGAAGCTCCGGGATATGGGATATGAAAGCGCTGAGTTGATCGATACGACGGACGGAAGGTTCATGACAAGGCAGGAGTCCTCCTGGATGGCTCTGTCCGGTTCGGCTTTGCTGGCCGGAAGGAAGTGAGTTTTGAAAAGAAGGAAGTGAGGCTGGAAAATAAGGAAGTGAGTCGGGAAAAGGGGAGGGTTTGTCCGATCCGGTCTTCCGGCTCCGGCCTTTGTTCCGGCGGCGCTGCGCCGCGGCCCCGGGACGGGGGGCTGCTTCCTGAGGGGCCCGGCCCCTGCCTGAAAATATTTTGGGACATCCCCTGACCTTCCCACTGGCATTGAGGCCCTTTATATGGTATTCTTCTGAAGGAATCGTCCGAGGGGTAAAACCCGGAGGGACGCAAAGCAGAAATTAAAGGTCCGCGGCCGGCAAAAGGGTTCACAGGGGCTGAGGGCCGTAAGGAGGAAGTTGTCGGATATGGCATGTCGCAGCATGGAGGAGCTCTGCGCAGAGCTCCAGGAAAAACGCGCAACCGCCAGCGCCGGAGGCGGGGAGAAGGCCATCGCCAAGCAGAAGGCAAAGGGAAAGGGGACGGCCCGCGAGAGGATCGACCAGCTTTTGGACCCGGGCTCCTTCGTGGAGATTGATGAGTTTGTGACGCACCGCTGCACGAACTTTGGCCTTGAGAAGTCCAAGCCGCTGGGCGACGGCGTCGTGACAGGCTGGGGTACCATCGACGGCCGCAAGGTCTTCGTCTTCAGCCAGGACTTCACGGTCCTTGGCGGATCTCTCGGCGAGAAGCACGCGGACAAGATCTGCAAGGTGATGGATATGGCTATGGAGATGGGCTGCCCGGTCATTGGACTGAACGACTCCGGCGGCGCCCGCATTCAGGAGGCCGTGGACGCGCTGAACGGTTACGGCAAAATCTTCTACCGCAACACCCTTGCCAGCGGCGTTATTCCCCAGATGTCCGTCATCATGGGGCCCACGGCGGGCGGTGCTGTCTACAGCCCGGCTCTGACGGATTTCATCTTTATGGTGGACAAGACCAGCGTCATGCATATCACGGGCCCCGCGGTCATCAAGGCCGTGACGGGCGAGGAAGTCACCAGCGAGGAGCTGGGCGGCGCCAGAACCCACAACAACATCAGCGGCAACGCCCACTTCCTGGCAAAGGACGAGGCGGAGTGCTTCGCCCAGATCCGCAAGGTGCTGTCCTACCTGCCCCCCAACAACCTTGATGACGCCCCTGTGATTGAGACAAACGATCCTGTGGACCGCGCGGACATGACCCTGCGGGACATCGTGCCCACCAACCCCAACAAGGGCTACGACGTGCATGATGTGCTGGTGAAGGTGCTGGACGGCGGGGAGTTCACCGAGGTCCAGGCCGGCTGGGCGAAGAACATCGTCACAGGCTATGGCCGCGTCGGCGGGCGCCCCATCGGCATTATCGCCAACCAGGCGGCGGTGATGGCCGGATGCCTTGACATTGATGCTTCGGACAAGGCCAGCCGCTTCATCCGCCACTGCGACGCCTTCAACCTGCCCATTGTGACCTTTGTGGACGTGCCCGGCTATCTGCCCGGCGTCACGCAGGAGCACAACGGAATCATCCGTCAGGGCGCGAAGATGCTCTATGCCTACAGCGAGGCCACGGTGCCCATGGTGACAATCATCCTGCGCAAGGCCTACGGCGGGGCGTATCTTGCCATGAGCAGCAAGTCCCTGGGCTCGGATATCGTGCTGGCATGGCCTCAGGCGGAGATCGCGGTGATGGGCGCGGAGGGCGCGGCCAACATCGTCTTCCGCAAGGAAATTGAGGCTGCCGCGGATCCCAGCGCCATGCGTATGGAGAAGATTGACGAGTACCGCAAGGCCTTTGCCACTCCCTACGTGGCCGCCGAGCGCGGACTGGTGGACCGGGTCATTCTGCCCGAGGAGACGCGCAAGGTTCTGGCTCAGTCCCTGGCTGGCCTGGAGAGCAAGCGCACCGCCCGTCCGGCCAAGAAGCACGGCGTGATTCCTCACTAAAGGAGGGCCTTTGTCATGCATTTTGAAGGTATTTCCGGCGCAGTCAACGTCAGCATTGTGGCGTTTTCCATCGTCTTTGGCGTCCTGCTCATCCTGACGGCGACGATTTACGCGATGAAGCTCTTTGCCGGCAGCGGCGACAAGCCCGCCGCTCCCGCGGGGAAAGCTCCGTCGGCTCCGGCGAAGGCGGCTGCTCCCGCCGCTCCCGCGGCGGCCCCCGTGCAGGCGTCGGGGTCGGCTCAGGCAAAGATTGTTGCGGCTATCACGGCGGCGGTTCTGGCCATGACGGGCGGCAGAGGGCGTATCCTGTCCATTCAGCCCGCCGTGTCAGGCGGCTGCGGACGGTCCTTCAGCACATGGAGGGCGTCTGGGGTCATGGCGCTGGTGAACAACCGGCTGACCCGTCCCTGGAGCAAGCAGTAAATTCAGGGGAAGAAGCGTCCGTCGGACGTTTTGTCCTCATTGAGCATAAAAATCTCGAAAGGAGTTTATTTCAGTGGCAAACAAATACAGAGTTATTGTGGATGGCACGGCCTATAACGTAGAGGTTGAGGATCTGGGCGCGGGTGCGGTCAGCGCTGCCCCGGCGGCGGCTCCTGCTCCCGTTGCGGCCCCGGCTCCTGCGGCAGCTCCCGCTCCGGCGGCGGCCCCTGCTCCCGTTGCAG
>JAILIX010000091.1 GCA_024695065.1 Fretibacterium sp.
CCCATCCTGGACTTCCTTCAAATCAGGATTGTCCTTGTCTGTCTCAACGTAGGATACCTTGAACTCCAGTTCCTTATCCCGCGTCTGGTTCTTGTTGATAACGTACTTATGATCCTGCATAACGCCAGACTCAGGCGAGCCCTTCACTGTGATTGTGACATCACCATCATCCTTCACGGCCTTGGCGGTGAGATTGTAGACCATCTCGTCACCTTTCTGGGTCCGACTTGCGATATTTGCGATGTCGCCAGTCCAAGTAAATGCTACATCGTTCCCATCAACGGAAACATTGTTCGTAAGGGTCCCAGCCTTATAGGTGAGCGTCTGCTTTGAAAGGTCTGCGACAGTTCCGTCCTTGCCAATGGTTTGGCCCGTTACCTCGAACGTTATTGATTCTGAGCCTACAGTGGTATTGACGTCCTTGACGGTAAATTTAACGTTCGCGTTGGTACCATCAACAGTCCCCACTGTATTAAATGCCACACCGCCAACTTGAGAAGTAAGGTTAGAGCTGGCTGCAACATCTGCATCCGGCATGGTGGCTTGAACGGAATAAACCCCACCACCTTTAATATCTGGCGACTTCTGGAGCGTAGCCTCAGCTACTCCTTTGGTACTGTCGATCTTGGCATACCACGGGCTGACATCGTGCTTCAGCCGCATGATGTCCGTCTTCTGGACTTCACCCTGCCCCGGCGTGGCCTTGACGGTGATCTTGTAGTTGCCCTCAGCGGAGCTCTTCTGCCCAAACTGGTCGATGGTCCGTAGACCGCCGTTGATGACGGCCTTGGTCTCCAGGTTGTCGCTGGACCACAGCACGGCCGCGTCGCCGTTCAGCAGCTTCTTCTTGTTGAACTGCGTCGTGTTGCCGATGCGGGTGATCTCCTCGCGAAGCTGATCGACCTCATCCTGGATGTAGCCCCGGTCCTGCTGCGTCAACGTGTCGTTCGCCGCCTGGACGGACAGCTCGCGCATACGCTGCAATATGCTGTGGGTCTCGGACAGGGCGCCCTCAGCCGTCTGGATCATGCTGATGCCGTCCTGGCTGTTGGCCACGGCCTGGTCCAGCCCGCGGACCTGAGCGCGCATCTTCTCGCTGATGGCGAGGCCGGCCGCGTCGTCCGCCGCGCTGTTGATGCGCAGACCCGTGGACAGCTTGTTGATGCTCTTCTGCAGCGCGTTGCTGGTGCTGTTGATGACGTTGTACGTACTGAGCGCCGGGATGTTATGATTCACAACCATTGCCATAATAAAAACCTCCTTGAGTTTTTGGCTTAATGTCCTTGTCCGTACCCTCCCTGGGTTTGGACGCCTCTTTCGGCTTCAATCGCCCGAAAGTTCACGCTTTGTTGCCAATGCCATCCGGAGAGGTTTTGCCGTCCCCGGTCGATGCCTTTGCCTGCCAACAGGCCGACGCAGCCAGCGCTGGTTCCGATAAAGCGGCTTGGTGACTAACTTCACGCCTATCTCTATTTCCGCTAACTTTACATAGAGGAAATAGAGAATTAGCAACTTTTCCAGTCATAGACTTGATCAAAGAGATTTTAGCGGGGACTAAAGTCCAGCTCCGGCAGTGCCGATACTGGTAGTGATGATGGGAGGAAGCAGGTGTGTAACTCCTGTCAGAGCCAAAGGTCAAGCAGTTTTCTGAAGGGCGGAAGACGCGGGTTTCTATTTCCTCTATGTAGAGATAGAAGAAATAGAAGGGAGGCGACAGGACGTTTTTGTTGTGAGATGGATAAATCAGGAATGGCTTTTCGTTTTGTGGCAGTTTTAAACTTTTATCTCTCCTTTCCCCAAATTTGTCTCTCGATCGTCTGTGAACATGTGCTGCGTTCCAGGTCAATGGCGTGGCTGTAGATGAGCGTTGTGTTGACGCTGGTGTGCCGCGCAAACTCCTTCACAGCCTCCAGTTTTTCCCCGCCTTTCAGCGCCAGCGTCACGGCCGTGTGGCGCAGCGAATGAGCGCACAGACGGTCGCTGTCATATCCGGCCTCGCGCAGGCAGTCCTTGACGATCTTGCTTATCATCCGCGTGGAGAGGGGAGCGTGCCTGTTGCGGTTTCCCACACCGGCAAAAAGCGGGGCCTCCGGCTCCACCTTTCCCCTCTTATCAAGATAAGTCCTGAGAGCCTGTTTTATGCAGGGAGACAGCCTGATGTATTCTGCCCCACTGCCATCGCGGCCCTTTCCATAGATATAAAGGACGGTGTTCTTCCCCCGCCTGGTAAAGTCACCGACCTTAGCCCTGGAGACCTCAATGCAGCGCAGGCCTCCAATGGTCATAAGCGCCACGATCGCGTAGTTTCTGAGCCCCTTAAGGACGCTGCAGTCGATTTTGCCCAGGACGTTTCGTGCCTGGTGCGCGGTCAGGGCGTCCCGGCGGTGGATATGGCCGCTGCCCGGGACTCTGATACTTTCAGCGATATTGTCATAGAGCCCCTCGTCCGCCGTCCAGCGGAAAAACATTCGCACAGCGGCAATGTAGGCGTGGACTGTCGAGGGCTTTTTCCCCTCCTTGACGAGAAAATTGCGATAAGCAAATACATGTTCAGACACAGGCTGCCTGATCCCCTGTTCAACCAGATAGTTGAAGAACGCCCTCAGGTTATGCCGGTAAGCGGCCACCGAACGAGGCCGGACGTTCAAAGACAGTAAAAATCTCTCCAGGCAAGCCTCGTCCATAAGGCGTTCCACCGTGGAGCTGCTTTGTGTATTCATTTTTTCAACTCTCCTTGCATCGCATGTTTTTCCCGGACGTCTGTGCCTCCCTGTGGAAATGATAGCTGGCCGCTCAAAACGCGCTGGAGACTGTTCGAGGGGGGACACTGGCACACTGGGCGCTGACCCCCTGAAGAAAAAAAAAGTGGGTACGATCGAGCATCTCACGAGAAATCGGCTATAATAATATTAGATGTTAAATTGGCCGAAGGGGTGGGACGCCAAATGTATATTGAGCGCCACGCAGAGACAGTTATCAACAGATTATCGCAGATGTTTGGGGCTGTGCTTGTCACAGGGCCCAGGCAGGTGGGAAAGACCACCCTGCTGCGCCACGCGGTCCCGGCAGCTCAATGGGTGTCTCTCGATGACCCCATTCTGCTGAACTCAGCCAGAGAGGAGAGTGCAACCTTCCTCAAGGACCACACCGCGCCGCTGTTCATCGATGAGATACAGTACGCGCCTCAGCTTTTTCCGCAGATAAAGAGATCGCTGGACAAGGACGGAGGAAAAGGGCAATTCTATCTTTCCGGCTCTCAGCAGTTCCAAATGATGAAGAACGTCAGCGAATCTCTGGCCGGGAGGGTGGGGCTGCTCACGCTGCCCGGCATCTCCCTGCGCGAACGTTGCGGAATCGCGCCATACTCCCCGTTTATTCCGACGAGGGAGTATCTGGAAGGGCGAAAAAAAGCACTTTCTGATATTCCTTATAACAGGATCTGGGAGACAATACACAGGGGATGGATGCCGGACCTTGTCGCCAACAAAGATTATGATTGGCAAATGTTCTATGGCGCCTATGTCCGAACCTATATCGAGAGGGATGTTCACGATCTGGCGCAGGTGGGCGATGAGGGGAAGTTTATCCGCTTCATGTCCAGCACCGCGGGGCGCACAGGGAGCCTGCTGAACCTGTCCGCAATGGCCCGCGACGTGGGGATCAGCCAGCCGACGGCGGAACGCTGGCTGTCCGTTCTCGTGTCCTCAAATATTGTCTATCTGCTTCGCCCCTATTCAAACAACATGACAAAGAGGATGGTAAAAGCGCCAAAGCTATATTTCCTCGACACCGGGCTGGCTGCATACCTGACCCGATGGAACACGCCGGAGGCTTTGAGGAACGGCGCTATGGCAGGTGCGTTCTTTGAGACATGGGTCATCTCTGAGATCATCGCCGGCTACTACAATAATGGCGTTCTTGAACCTCCGCTCTGGTTTTACCGGGATAAGGACATGAAAGAGATCGACTTGCTGATCGAGGACAATGGAACGCTCTATCCCCTTGAGATAAAAAAACACGCTGACCCAAGGATAGACGATATTTCCGCCTTTGGTGTGCTGGATAAGCTATCCGGCGTCAAGAGAGGCGAGGGCGGCGTGGTGTGTTCGTATGATAATTTGACCACACTGAAGGGCAGCGACAAGGTAATTCCGGTCCAATACTTATAGGAGCTTTATGCTGCAGCTCCTTAAAAAAGCGCAAAGGCCGCCAGCCCTGTGGGACCGGCGGCCTTGTTTTTTCCCTTGCCGTTACTTCTCCGCGAAATTGAAATACTTCTTTGCGTTGCCGTAGCTGACAGCGCGGACGATGTCCTTCAGCGTGTCCGTGTCGTTGGGGTAAAGCCCCTCCTCCACCCACTCGCCGAGGATCCGGCACAGAATCCGGCGGAAAAGCTCGTGCCGCGGGTAGCTCAGGAAACTGCGGCTGTCCGTCAGCATCCCCACGAACCCCGCCAGATAGCCCAGGCTGGCCAGAGTCTTCATCTGGTTCGTCATGCCGTCCAGATGGTCCTCAAACCACCAGGCGGAGCCGTGCTGGATCTTTGACACCGGGGCGGCCTCGTCGTTCTGGAAGCAGCCGCAGAGGGTGTCGATGGCCGCGTTGTCGTTGCCGTTCAGGCTGTAGAGGATGGTTTTGGGCAGCTCCCCCGTCCTCTCCAGCTCTCCCAGGAACTGCGCCGTCTGCACGGAGGGGGCGCTGTTGTCCACACAGTCAAACCCCGTGTCGGGGCCAAGGCGGTCAAACATCGGGAGGTTGTTGTCCCGGCGGCAGCCGTAGTGAAGCTGCATCACCCAGCCCCGCGCCCGGTACTGGCGGGCGATAAACAGCATGAAGGCCGTCTTGAATTTCGCCGCGGACCCGGCGTCCGGAAGCTTCCCGGCCAGACGGGCGGCAAAGATGGCCTCAATCTCCTCCGGGGAGGCGGGGGCGTACATGACGTAGTCCAGCCCATGGTCGCTCAGGCTGCAGTGATGCTTTTCGAAATAATCCATGCGCCGGATCAGGGCTTCCTGCAGCGCCCTGAAGGAGGTGATCTTCACGCCGGAGGCCGCCTCCAGCCGGGCGATGTACTCCGGCCACGCCGCCTTTTCAAGGTTCATCGCCTTGTCGGGCCGCCAGGCCGGGAGGACGGCGGTTTTGAAGCTCTTGTCCGCGGCCAGCTTTTCGTGCCATTCCAGAGAGTCGACGGGGTCGTCCGTGGTGCAGATTGTCTCCACGTTGCTGCGGTTTATCAGGCCCCGCACACTGAACTCCGGCTGATGGAGCTTTTCGTTGCAGAGGGTCCAGACCTCCTCCGCCGTCTTTGCGTTCAGCACGCCCTCATAGCCAAAGAAACGGCGCAGCTCCAGGTGGCTCCAATGATAGACCGGGTTGCCCACGGCCCTGCCCAGCACCTCCGCCCACTTCAGGAACTTGTCGTGGGCGCTCGCGCCGCCGGTGATGTACTCCTCCGGCACGCCCGCGCAGCGCATCAGCCGCCACTTGTAGTGGTCGCCCCCCAGCCAGACCTGAGTGATGTTGTCGTAGCGGAGGTCCTCCCAGATCTCCCTGGGGCTGATGTGGCAGTGGTAGTCGATGATGGGGCAGTCCTCGGCCGCCTCGTGGAAAAGTGTCCGCGCCGTCTCCGTGTTCAGCAGAAAATCCTTGTCCATAAAGGGTTTCATAATGTGTTTTGCTCCTTTCCCAAACTGCCCCCGCCCTTCAGGCCCCCTCATGGAAGGGAGCCCGGGGCTCCCTCTCTGAGGAAGCTGCCGGGCAAAGCGAGGCTGAGGGCGTCAGTGTTCTACAACGTCGTTCCGGTTTTGAAGATCGCCATGCCCTGAAAGCCGTTTTCCTCGTTGTGTGTCCGCTTTCCGCCGGCCACTTCCAGCACGAAATCAAACAGCGCCTGAGCGCGCTCCGGAAGGGTTCCGCCCTCCACCAGCGTCCCGGCGTCAAAGTCAATCCATTTGGCCTTGTGGGCCGCGAGGGCCGAGTTGCTGGAGATTTTTATGGTGGGCACCGGGCAGCCGAAGGGCGTGCCCCGCCCCGTGGAGAAGAGCACCACCTGCGCGCCCGCCGCGGCCAGCGCCGTGGAGGCCACCAGATCGTTGCCCGGCGCGGAGAGCAGGCTCAGGCCGGGTTTCGTGACCCGCCCGCCGTAGGGCAGCACGTCCACCACCGGGGCCGTGCCGCTCTTCTGTGTGCAGCCCAGGGCCTTGTCCTCCAGCGTGGTGATGCCGCCGGCCTTGTTGCCGGGGGAGGGGTTCTCGTACACCGGCTGGCCGCAGGACTCGAAGTAAGCCTTGAAATCGTTGATAAGCTTCACGGTCTTCTCAAACACCGCGCTGTCCTCGCATCGGTCCATGAGAATGGTCTCCGCGCCGAACATCTCCGGCACCTCGGTGAGGATGGTGCTGCCGCCCCGGGCGATGAGCAGGTCGGAGAAGCCGCCGATGGTGGGATTGGCGGTGATGCCGGAGAGCCCGTCGCTGCCGCCGCACTTCAGCCCGACCACGAGCTTTGAAGTGTCGCAGGGGACACGGACATCCTTCTGCATCCGCGCCGCGAGCTCCTGAAGGAGGCGGAAGCCCTCCTCCACCTCGTCCTCCACGTCCTGAGAGATGAGGAAACGGACGCGTTCCGGGTCATACCCTGCCAGAGGCCCTCCTGACGGATCCCCCATGCGTTTTCTGATCTCTTCAATGCCGCTGTTTTCACAGCCCAGCCCCAGCACCAGCACGCCGCCGGCGTTGGGGTGGGCGGCAAAGCGGGCGAGGACGGTCCGGGTGTGCTCCTGGTCGTCCCCCAGCTGAGAGCAGCCGTAGGGATGGGGGAGGGCCCGTACGTTCTCCACGGAACCGCCCGTCAGGGACTGCGCCTTTTTGGCCAGCGCCTCCGCCACGTCATTGACGCAGCCCACAGTGGGGATAATCCACAGCTCGTTGCGGATGCCGGCCCGTCCGTCCGCCCGGGGATAACCGCTGAAGGCGGCCGGGGCCCCCTTCGGAAGCGAAGGGTGCGTGGGGTGATAGGCGTAGGTCAGCCCGCTGCTGAGGAGCGTCCGCAGGTTGTGGCTGTGGACGTGCCCTCCCCGCGGGATGGCGGCCGTCGCCTCTCCAATGGGAAATCCGTACTTGATGACCTTCTCTCCCGCCGCGATGTCCTTCAGCGCAGCCTTGTGGCCCATGGCGATGTCCTCACGCAGCGTCACGGAGGACCCCGCGCCGGACACAGGAACAGACGCCCCCGCCTTTAACGGGCGCAGAGCCACGGCAACACTGTCGGAAGGATGAATACGAATCAGCTCGTTCATGTTCCTTACCTCCAACCCCTTTTGTTTGGCGATATCATAGCGCTTGTTTTTGCTTTGCGTCAACCTTCCCCCCCCGGCATGAATAGGCTATAATCTATATAGAGGAATTTTCCCCCCGGCAGGGGGGAGGGTTTGTCTCAGATTATTATAGGAGGTTTTCTGCTGTGTGGATTTTTCTTGTTATTGTCACCGGGGCCGCGGGCGCCCTGGCGGGCTTTTATGCCTGGACGGTTTTTCAGAAACTTTTGGAGAATCAGGTGGAGCATCCCAAAGTTAAAGAACTTTCAAGCATCATCCATGGCGGTGCCATGGCCTTTTTGAAGAAGGAATACACGTGGCTTGCGCCGTTTGTGGCGGTGGTCGCCATTCTGCTGGCGGCGAGCCTGGGGATCGGGGCGGCGTTTGCTTTCATCCTTGGCGCCCTGTGCAGCGGCACGGCGGGCTACATCGGCATGCACGTGGCCACTCAGGCCAACGGCCGCACCACCTTCGCCGCTTATAGCAGCAAGGACGGCAAGGCGGCCGGCAGCGCCCTGGAGGCGGCCTTCTCCGGCGGCAGCATTGTCGGTATGGTCGTTGTGGGGCTGGGGCTTCTTGGCCTTGCCATCGCCTACCTCTTCCTCAATGACGTGAGCACTCTCACGGCCTTCGGCATGGGGGCCAGCAGCATCGCCCTCTTCGCCCGTGTGGGCGGCGGCATCTACACCAAGGCTGCGGACGTGGGCGCGGACCTGGTGGGCAAGGTTGAGGCCGGCATTCCCGAGGACGACCCCCGCAACCCCGCCGTCATCGCGGACAACGTGGGCGACAACGTGGGCGACATCGCCGGCATGGGCGCGGACCTGTTCGAGTCCTATGTGAACTCCATCCTGGCGGCCATGGCGATCGGCGCGGTTTACACCTTCACCCCCGGCGTGGCGGACAGCAATCTGGGGCTGTGGGGCATCGGATACCCGCTCTTCCTCGCCGCGTGGGGCATCATTGCCTCCATCATCGGCTGCATGATGATTTCCCGCAAGGCCCTCTTTGCCAATCAGATCGTGGGGGTGTTCCGTCTGCTCCCCGGCATGGGCAGGGTCATCGACCGTATCGATGAGGGCGACGCCGCCTTCGCGCTGCGGGTGGGCACCTTCGTGGCCGGCGGCCTGATGATTCTGGGCACGCTGATCCTCAGCGTCCTCTTCTTCTTCTCCAACTGCTTCAACGTCTTCTTCTCCGTCACGTCGGGTGTGGTGGCCGGCATCCTGATCGGCTATATCACTGAGGTCTACACCTCCGGCGATTACAAGTTTGTCAGGAACGTGGCCGAGTCCTCCCAGAAGGGCGGCGCGGCGCTGGTGATTCTGTCCGGCCTCTCGCTGGGCATGCAGTCCACGGGCATCCCCGTTCTCCTGATCTGCCTCTCCACCCTGATCAGTTACTACCTGGCCGGGATGTTCGGCGTGGCCGTGGCGGCCGTGGGCATGCTCTCCATCACGGGCATCTCCCTCAGCGTTGACGCCTACGGGCCCATCGCGGACAACGCCGGCGGCATCGCGGAGATGAGCGAGCTGCCCGACGAAGTGCGCAAGATCACCGACCACCTGGACGCCATCGGCAACACCACCGCCGCCATGGGCAAGGGGCTGGCCATCGGCTCCGCGGCGCTCACGGCGCTGGCGCTGTTCGTCGCCTACTCCCAGGCCGCGAAGATTGAGAAGATCGACATCATGGATCCCAACGTCATCGTCGGCCTCCTCATCGGCGGAATGCTGCCCTTCATCTTCTGCTCCCTGTCCATCGACGCGGTGCGCAAGGCCGCGCAGTCCATGGTTGAGGAAGTCCGCCGCCAGTTCCACGAGATCGTGGGCATTATGGAGGGCACGGGCAAGCCGGAGTACGGGAAGTGCATCGCCATTTCCACCCACTCCGCCCTCACCCAGATGATCGTCCCCGGCGTGATGGCCATTCTGGTTCCGGTGCTGGTGGGCTTCATCCTCGGCAAGGAGGCCCTGGGCGGCCTGCTGGGCGGCTCCATCGTCACGGGCGTCATGATGGCTATCTTCATGTCGAACTCCGGCGGCGCGTGGGACAATGCCAAGAAGTACATTGAGGAAGGTCATTTCGGCGGCAAGGGCTCCGAGAATCACGCTTCCGCCGTCGTGGGCGACACGGTGGGCGATCCCTTCAAGGACACCGCCGGCCCCAGCCTGAACATCCTCATCAAGCTGATGACTGTTGTGGCGCTGGTTCTGGCTCCGCTGTTCTAGTCAAAATTCAGGGTAAACGAATCTGCAAAGAGCGGGAGGTCTCCTTCCGCTCTTTGCTTTAAACTGAACACAAAACTCAGCCACAAAGGAGGTCTTGAGATGAGAGCATATTCCATGTGGAGAAAATCCCCCCCACGCTCCCTGGGCGGGAGGACAGCCCATTTTTTATGTTTTGCTCTGCTGCTGCTTGGGCTCCTCCCTGCCGGGCCGGCGGTCCCGGCCTGGGGGGAAATCAGCGCGGAGGTTGTGGAAAATGCGTGGAGGCGCATCACGGCGGCAGACGGTTTCAAGACGGTCCCCATCCACTTCGAGTCCGAAGCCGCTCCCAATGCCTGGGTGAGATTTAAATCCCAGAACGATTTCAGCGTCCATGTCACACAGGGCCTGATGAAAATCCTCAATCAGGAGGAGGAGATCGCCGGGGTGCTGGGCCACGAGATTGGACACGTCCGCTGCGGGCACTACAACGAGGGGGTGCAGCGCAACGTTGGCTGGACGCTCCTTGGAAGAGCCCTGAGCCGTCAGGGCGAGCTGGCCCAGATTGTCGGAGCCCTCGGTGCCAACCTGATTGAGAGCGGCTTCAGCCGCGGGCAGGGGGTCGAGGCCGACGACTACGGCACGGACCTTCTTGTCAAGGCCGGGTACAATCCCTGGGGGCTTTACAACGCCATGAAGCGCTTCAGGGACAACAACCTTGTCACGCAGCCCAGCGGCTTCAACTCCCATCCCCCCACAGACCGACGCCTTCAGCACCTGTCGGACAGGGCAAAGTCCCTTGAAAAGGCAGCGGTGAAGCAGGCGCCCGGGAAGAAGAAGGGGGACCGCGTGGCGCAGTTTCGCAAAAAGCCGAAGGGAGAGCCCGGGAAAAAGAAGGAAAAGGTGGACCGTGTGGCGCAGTTCCGCAAAAAGCCGAAGGGACAGTGAGCAATGACCGGAGACTCAGGCCCCCTTTCCGGTGGGAATCTCTCCGCCCGGTGGTGGGGGAAGAGCGGTGAAAATGATGTGACCTGCGGACTTTGCTTCCGCAGGTGCCGCCTTTCTGAGGGAGCGGCGGGTGTCTGCGGCGTGCGTTTCAACGCGGGGGGAACTCTGGTGTCCCCGTGGCTGGGACGGTTCGCGGCCAGCGCCGTTGACCCTGTGGAGAAGAAGCCCCTGGCCCACTGGCGGCCGGGGAGCTTTATTTTTTCCCTGGGGAGCGTGGGCTGCACCATGGACTGCCCCTTCTGCCAGAACCACACCATCGCCCGCCCGGCCCCTGGCAGCTTTCCCTCATTCAAATCTGTGCCGTTTCTGCCGCCACAGACGCTGGTGCGCGAGGTCCGGGGACTGGGCCTGGACTCCGTGGCCTTCACCTACAACGAGCCGACGCTCCAGGCGGAGTACGTGCTTGAGGCCGCGCCGCTCCTCCGGGAGGCGGGGATTGCCCTTGTCCTTGTCACCAACGGGGCGCTCTCAAAGGAAGCCTCAGACGCGCTTATGCCCTGGGTGGATGCCGCAAACATCGACCTCAAGGCCTTTACGCCGGAGGGGTACCGCCGTCTGGGCGGGGATCTGGAGGCCGTGAAGGCCGTCATCACGTCATGGGTGCGGGGAGGCGTCCACGTGGAGCTGACGAATCTTGTCGTTCCCGGGCTGAACGATAACCGCGGGGTTTTCGCCGCCATGGCGGACTGGATTGCCGCCCTCTCCCCGGATATCCCCCTGCATATTTCGCGCTGCTTCCCCCGGAGGAATTACTTTGGGCCGCCCACGGATATCGGGCTGCTTCATGATCTGGCCGCCGCCGCGCGAACCCGCCTTTCTCACGTTCATCTTGGGAATGTGTGAACCTGGGAGTGTATAAATCTGAAAGCCGGAACGGGCCCTGAGCTCAGAGCATCAGCAGCTCCGTCCACACGGCGTTGCCCACGCGCATCCCCGCCGGGGTCAGGGCCAGGTTCCCGCCGCTGCTCTGCACAAGGCGCGGCGGAAGCTGTGACATTACCCCCTCAATTTCACGGAGAAGCCCGGCGCCCCAGCGGGCGGAGAATTCCCTGCGCCGGATTCCCCACCGCGTCCGCAGGGCGAGGATGGCGGCTTCGATGGCTCTGTCCCTGTCCCCCAGACTTTCTCCCGCCGCGAGGGGGTGGGGAAATCCATGGCGGGCCGCGTCGAGGTAGGCCTCCAGCGTCGGGGGGTTCGCGTAGCGCCGTCCCTGCAGATAGCCCCACGCGGCGGGCCCAAGGGCAAGGACGTCCTCCTGCCGCCAGTAGGCCAGATTGTGGCGGCACTCCGCGCCCGGGGGTGAAAAGCTCGATATCTCGTATTGAAGGAATCCCTTGTGGGGCAGAGCCCATTGTGCGCAGCGATAAAAGGGATAGCCGTCCGGCAGCAGGGGAGCGGTGCGGCCCAGGGGCGTTTCCGGCTCCAGGGTGAGCTGGTAGGCGGAGAGGTGCCGGGCACCGGCCGCGAGGACCCCTTTCAGGGAGGCAGCCCATGATCGGAGCGTCTGGCCGGGCACGCCGAAGATGAGGTCGGCGCTGAGGGTCAGCCGGGGGCTCCCGGCGATGCGCTCCATCGCCCGCAGCGCCTTTCCGGCGTCGTGCAGGCGGCCCAGGGTTTTGAGTTCTGCATCGTTCAGGCTCTGCACACCAAGGCTCACACGGGTGAAGAAGCTCCCCTCCCACAGGGACAGCAGAGCTTCCGAAAGGGAGGAGGGGTTGGCCTCCACGGATGCCTCCTCAAGGGGAGTCAGGTCAAAATTCTGTTCGATAACCGTGAGAAGCCGCTGCCACAGCGGAACCGGAAGCAGGCTTGGCGTTCCGCCGCCCACGTAGAGGGTCCGCAGGGGAATCCGTCGCCCGGCCCTCTCCCGCCACAGGCGCGCCTCAAGCTCCACAGCCTCCAGCCATGAGTCAAGTTCCGCCGCCCCCCTGGGGGGGCGGCTGTAAAAGGAACAGTACCCGCATTTTGCCGCGCAGAAGGGCACGTGAAGGTAGAGAGAAAGGGGAGCCTCCGCCGGAAAGACAAAAGCCTCCTGGGGCATTTCCGCCATTGCCGCTCAGAGCTTCAGAAGCTTTTTTGCGTTGTTGAGGAACACGTCCTCCAGCTCCGCCTCACTGAGACCGCAGGTCAGGACCTTCTGAATCTCCACGCTGGGGTGGTGGAAGGGGGAATCAATTCCAAACATGATTCTGTCTGCCCCCACGGTCCGGTAGGCCTCCGCGATTTTGCAGCCCATGGGCATGCCGCTCATCTCGAGGAAGAGGTTGGGGTATCTTTTTGCCATTTTGATGGAGGCGTCGATGTAAACGCCGTGGCCGTGTCCCATGTGGATCATCGTGACGCTGACCCGGGGATGCCGCTCAGCCAGCAGCGCGATGCTCCAGGGCAGGGAGAAGGGCGGGTGTCCGCAGTGGATAAAGACCGGGACGTGATGCGCTTCGGCAAAATCCATCACGGGATCGACCATGGGGTCGTCCGCGACGAAGGCGTCAAAAAGAGGCTGCATTTTGATGCCCATGAAGCCCTCGTCCACAATGTAGTGCGTGAGTTTTTTCTCCACGTTGTCCAGAGCCGGATTGATCCAGACGAAGGGGACGACCTTGTCCGGGTGTTTCTGGAACACCTCGGTGACAGCGTCGTTCCCCTGAAAGGACGCCCCCGTCAGGAACGTCTTTTCAATGTCATATTCCTCCATCTGACGAAGCAGTTCCGCCTCGCCGAAGGAGATGCCTGCCCAGCCTCCGAAATTTCCCAGATGGGAGTGCGCGTCAATTTTTTTCACGTTTCATCCTCCTTGTCCCTCTGGTGATTGGGCAAATGATATTACAGCGTTTAAGATGTGTCAAACAGCTGTCTCACGCTGAAAGACGGGGGATCCGGAGGAAGGGGGGCAGGGGGGGCTGATGGCCGGGCGGCCTCCGCCGGCTGTGAGATTTCTTCTTGATTTTTCCGGGGAATGCCTTACAATTCATGGTGACTTCGCAGTAAGCCGGGGAATGCCAATACGCAAATTGGGGCCCGTCCCCTCATTCCTCTCGCGCTAAAGGACAACCGGGAATAGTCGAAGCCGTTGTTGTTGGGCTGCGCCGCTCAGACGGCCGCGGCAGGTATCTTTGGTGTGGGGGGAATGTTGAAATGGCACAGTTGTCTCGTCGTCCTGGCTTATTTCTTTCCTTTTTTGTGCTCCTGGGGAGCGCGCTGATTGTTACGTTTGGGGTTGTGGATGTGGAGCTGGAGTCCGGAGCAAGGATTGGTTTTGGACTCCCGGCCCAGGTCCCGCTTCTGTTTGCCACGGTCTTTGCCGCCATGGTGGGGATGCTGTGGCTCAGGCGGTCGTGGATTGAGCTGGAACGCGGCATCTGTGGGGCCATTCAGGTTTCCATTCAGGCCATTCTCATTCTGGTGCTGGTGGGCTGCCTGGTGGGTTCCTGGATACAAAGCGGCGTTGTCGCCACGATGATTTACTATGGCCTTGAGATCATGAATCCGCGCTATTTCTACCTTGCGGCGCTGCTCATCAGCGTGGTGGTGGCCCTTGCCACGGGCTGCTGCTGGACCACGAGCAGCACGGTGGGCGTGGCCCTCATCGGAATCAGCGCCGGCCTTGGCCTGCCCCTTCCCATCACGGCGGGCTTCATTATCTCCGGGGCGTACTTTGGCGACAAGATGTCTCCCCTCTCTGACACGACGAACCTTGCCCCGGCCGTGGCGGGCAGCGAGCTTTTTGACCATGTGCGGGCCATGATGTGGACCACCATCCCCACTCTGGTCATCACCGCCGTCATCGCGATGATGATGGGCGATGCCACCCAGGGATCCGACGGCGGCCGCATTGCCCTCATCCAGAGCATGATGCGCGCGGAGTTCCCCATCTCGCTCTGGGGATTTGTCCCTCCGGCGATTATCCTGATCTGTGCCTGCCTGAAGGTTCCCGCCATTCCCGGCGTGGCCGCCGGCATCTTTGGAGGGCTGATCCTGTCCCTGCTGCGGGGCTCCTCCGCTCAGGAGGCGCTGAACGTCCTCTTCTCCGGCTATGTCCCGGCGCACCTGGGGACCTTCGCCGACGCTGCCACCGCTGAGGCCGTGAACGCGGCGGCCGGGGCGTTCCCCTCGGCTTTCTCCGCGGGTTCCCTTGCCCTGACTGTGACGCCGCAGGTGTTCTCCAGCGTGGGGGGGCTTCTGACACAGCTCTTCACCCGCGGAGGCATGACCTCCATGCTGGAGACGATATGCCTCATCGTGGTGGCCCTTTCCCTTGGCGGGATTATGGAGGTCTGCGGCTTCCTGGAGGTCCTTCTGGAGGCGCTGATGCGGCATGTCAAATCCGTTTTCGGCATGGTGGCGTCGGTGCTGGCCTCTGCCTTTGTGGCCAACGTCTTTCTCAGCGAGCAGTACCTTGCCATTATTGTGCCGGGACGTATGTTCCGCCGTGCCTTTGAGGAGCGGAACTGGGGCGGGCGCCGGCTTGCGCCGGTGATGCTTTCCCGCTCGCTGGAGGACAGCGGCACCATGACGTCGGTCCTGGTCCCCTGGAACACCTGCGGCGTTTACGTCAGCTCCGTTCTGGGCGTGGCGACAATGGACTATCTTCCCTACTGTTTCATGAACTGGCTGAACCCGCTGGTGGCGCTGGTGATGACGTGGTTTGGGCTTGCTATCCTGTGGCGTGGGGAGAGCGATTCGCAGAAAACGGATGAGAACCTTCCCATGGTGGAGGGGGCCGTCATTGCAGAGTGACCCGCGCCACAGATACGCGGCGCAGGTCGCCTACATGGGCGGGAACTACGCGGGCTGGCAGCGTCAGACGCCGGCGGAGGGCGCCCCTGTCCTGGGCGTTCAGCAGGTGGTTGAGGAGGCCCTGTCGAGGCTGTCTCCGGTTCCCGTGAAAGTGACGGGGGCCGGCCGGACGGACAAGGGAGTTCATTCCCTGGGGCAGGTGGCCTCCTTTGATCTGGATAAGAAATGGGCCCCGGAACGGCTGCGTCTGGCGGTGAATTTCTATCTGCCGGAGGATGTCCGGGTGTTGAGGGTCTTTCCCGCGGCGGCGGACTTCAACGCCCGGCGCAGCGCATTGTGGCGGGAGTACCGCTATTTTGTGTGGCATGGCCCGGTCTGTCCGCCGCACCTGAACGGCCGCGTCTGGTGGAACAAGGCGGACTGGGACCTGGACCTGGCGCGGCAGGCCTGCCGGCTGCTGGAGGGCGAGCACGACTTCCGGGCCTTTTGCCGGACGGGGGAGTGCCCGGAGAGGAGCGTGAGGACGCTGAGCCGCCTGCGGCTCCGGCGCTGGGGGGCAATGAGCGTCCTCACGGTGCGGGCGCCGTCTTTCCTGATGAATATGGTCCGCATTCTTGTGGGGAACATTGACTCTGTGGCGCGGACCCGGCGGGGGGCTCCCGACGGGAAGCGCCGGCCTCTCTCCTGGCTGGAAGGGCTTCTGAGCGGCGCGGAGCGCAGCGACTCCGCCATGACAGCCCCGGCCTGCGGGCTCTGGTTCTGGCGGGCGGCTTACCGGGACTTGCCGGAGATGCGGACGCCGCCCGGGGCGTGGCTTTAAAAAAACTTCAGCTGCTGCGGAGGAGATATTCCGCGTTTCCGGGTTTATGTGGTATAATCTCTTAGCGGTAGGGAAGGTGTTCTGTGAGCCGTTAGCTCAGTTGGTAGAGCACCGGACTTTTAATCCGGGTGTCGCGGGTTCAAGTCCCGCACGGCTCACCATTCCCAGATATGAGGGGTCCCATCGTCCAGAGGCCCAGGACACAGCCCTTTCAAGGCTGCGACGCGGGTTCGAACCCCGCTGGGACCGCCATTTGACAAAAATTTGCGTAACTCCATAGATGAAACCCGCTGAGAAGCGGGTTTTTTCTTTAGTCAGAAACGGAGTGATTTCAGATGTTGGGTGCGATAGTTGGCGACGTTGTGGGCAGTCCCTATGAATTTGACTGGAACAATATCAAGACGACGGAGTTCCCTCTGCTTTCGGACCGGTCTCAGTTCACGGACGACACGGTGATGACCCTGGCTGTTGCGGAGGCCCTGATGCTGTGCGGGGAAACGGTGGGGGAGGCGGACTTCGGGGCCAATGTGGTCAGGACGATGCAGGAGTTTGGGAAACGCTATCCGAAGGCCGGCTATGGGGGCCGCTTTTCCCAATGGCTCAAAGCGGGAACCCCCAGGCCTTACAACAGCTTTGGGAACGGCTCCGCCATGCGCGTGTCCCCTGTGGCCTGGGCCTTTGATGATCTGGAGAGCGTGGAGCAGTTTGCGGCGGCCAGCGCAGGGGTGACCCACAACCACCCGGAGGGCATCAGGGGGGCGCAGGCCGCCGCTGCGGCGATATTCCTTGCCCGTCAGGGAGAGCCTCAGGCTGAGATAAGGCGCTGCATTGAAGCCCGGTACGGGTACAGCCTGAGCCGGACGCTGGACGAGATACGGCCCGCATATCACCACGTTGAGAGCTGTCAGGAGACCGTGCCGGAGGCAATAACGGCGTTTCTTGAGGGCAGCGGCTTTGAGGACGCGGTGAGGAAGGCTGTCTCACTGGGCGGGGACAGCGACACGCTGACGGCGATAACCGCCTCCATCGCGGAGGCCGCCTGGGGGATTCCGGCGGATATTGAGGCAGGGGTCCTTTCCCGTCTGGATGCCTTCCTTCAGGATGTCCTTGAAAGATGGGAAACATGGCGCGGGGGAAGGAATCGGGACTCTGCGGCCGGACAGCGTCATATCACTTGACGAAGCGCTGAATTGCTATTAAAATGAAAGGCAGGTGAGGCGGCATAGCCAAGTGGTAAGGCAGAGGACTGCAAATCCTTTACCCCCAGTTCGAATCTGGGTGCCGCCTCCATTATAATTACCCCTTGGAAACAGGAGACACGTAAACCCCGTCTTCGACGGGGTTTTTTCTTACTCTTCCGTTGCATAAGGGACTGTAAGGAGAGTATAAGAACAGGGGAAACCGGGGACAAAACCGGGTAAAGGGGCTGGTCCCGGGATACTCTTTACCCGGCTGCAGAGACGCAGTCCGCAAGCGATGTACTGCAATCTGACTGGGCTTATGTTTTGCGTCCGGCGAGGCGTGAAAGATAAGCCGGATTACTGGATATCGAGGCGGTTCGCCTCTTTATCTCCCCTTTTTTTCCCCATGTCTTGATTAAATAATCCCAAATCTGAGATAATAAACAGTAGATTTTAACCGACTGCCATGGCAGGAGGTTGTGGCAGTCGGTCTGCGGGCTGTTAAGACCGTGGCGGGGCGGTGAAGATGGCGACACAAGCAGAGGGGGAGCAACATGAAATTTAATACTATGTTAGAGAACATGAGACGTAAAAAAGGATTTGCGAAAACAGAATTAGCAGAATTCTGCGGAACAAGTCTGACAACCTTCAGACGATGGGAATCAGGAACACAGGAGCCGCGGCTGAGTGAATTAAAACTCCTTGCAAGGGCACTTGATACAACTGTAGCCGTATTGGCAGGGGAGGACACACAGAAAGAAAAGGACAAAATAGTCTTACATCATGGGCCGCTGACTCTTGAAATACCCGCAACGTCAGAGGGGCTCATGATTCTTGAAAAGCAAATTGACAGATTCACCGCAGGGGAGAAATCTCCCGCGGTGTCCTCCAAAGACGCCCCTCAAAGTCAGGCAACAAAACCGGATGAAAAGGATACAGAGAGAGAAGAGGGGCTCATGCCCCCTGAAAAGCCAATTGAAGAATTCACCGCAGGGGAGAAATCTCCCGCGGTGTCCTCCAAAAGTGCCCCCCAAAGCCGGGCAGCAAAACCGGTTAAAAAGGATACCAGGAGAGCAGAGGGGCCCATGATCCCTGAAAAGCCAATTGCAAGATTCACCGCGGAGAAGAAATCGCCTGCGGCGTCCTCCAAAGGTGCCCCCCAAAGCCGGGCAGCAAAACCGGTTAAAAAGGATACCAGAAGAGAAGAGGGGCCCATGATCCTTGAAAAGCCAATTGAAAGATTCACCGCGGGGAAGAAATCGCCCGCGGTGTCCTCCAAAGGTTTCCCCCAAAGCTGGTTAACAAAACCGGTTAGAAAGAAAACAAAGTGAGGCAGAGCATGATTGAAGCACCTGAATAGCTCAAAGCTATTCGTTACCGGGTGCTGCCTCCATTTTTTTGCCCTTTTGCCGGGAATCAGCCGCGGAACAGGACGGAAGCCCCGGCCATCGCGGCTCCAATCAGGCCTGCTTTATAGCCCAGGGTGCAGCTCACCAGACGCGTCATTTTTTCTCCCTCGGTCCGTTCACCGAAGGTCTCCTCTGTGACCCTGCGGCGCAGAGGGGCCAGAAGGCGCTCCCCCTGTTTGCCGATGCCGCCCCCAATGCTGATCACCTCCGGCTGAAGACCGTTGATGAGGTTGGCGAGCCCGCAGGCCAGATAGCCGACGTACTCGTCCACCACGCGCCGGGCCACAGGGTCCCCGGCCTCCGCGGCGTCGAAAGGCGTGTGCCCGCTGACCACGTCCCCCTCGCGGTGTGCCAGCCTGCTCAGGCCACTGTCGGGGTTCGCGGCAATAGCCTCTTTTGTCATGGCGATGAGGCCCGAGGCTGAGGCGTAGGCCTCAAAACAGCCCCGCCGGCCGCAGGTACAGGGACGTCCCCCGCAGACGATGACCATGTGCCCAAACTCGCAGGCCGATGAGTTGTAGCCCGTCCAGATGTTCCCGTCGATGACGAAGCCGGAGCCAATTCCTGTGCCCAGCGTGATGACCATGGCGCTGGACGCCCCTTTGGCGCTACCCGCCACGACCTCCCCCAGAGCGGCGGCGTTGGCGTCGTTCTCCAGCCGCACGGGCATCTCCAGAGCCTCGGACATCATGGGGCCGATGGCGAAATTCCGCCAGCCCAGATTGTAGTTATAGAGCACCGTGCCTGTTTCGGAATCCACCGCTCCGGGAGAGCCCACCCCCGCGGCGCGGATGTCCCGGATGGAGACGCCGGATGCGGACACAGCGTTCTCAACGGCCTGCAGGATGTCCCCCAGAACGACCTCCTGGGGCCGGTCCGCACCTGTGGGGGAGCTGGACTCCCCCACGATGCGGCCTGTCCCGTCCACAACGCCTGCTTTGATGTTGGTTCCCCCGATATCCACGCCGATGTAAAACGTCAAGTTTTTCTCCTCCCCGGGATTTTATTTGAACTTTATTTGAACGTTGCCGCAACCCTCTCCAGCTCGTCGCGGATCTTGATGTGCTGAGGGCAGGCCTGCTCGCAGCGTCCGCACCTGATGCACTCGCCCGCGCGCTTTTTGCCGTGCCTGGTGACCAGCCATTCCTCCCGGCCTTTCGACAGCGCCATGTTGTTGTAGAGCGTCAGCGTGTTCATCGCCGTGAAGGAGCCGGAAATGCCGATGTTCTTTGGACAGACCTTGGCGCAGTAGTTGCACGTCGTGCAGGGGATGAGCGGTATCTTCGCCAGCTCCTCCCGCGCCTTTGCGATGGTTTTCCGCTGGGCGTCCGACAGATGGGTGAAGCCCTTCATGCTGGCCAGGTTGTCCTCCATTTGTTCCATGTTGGACATGCCGGACAACACCGTGATGATCCCCTCCAGGTCCGCGGCGAAGCGAAGGGCCCAGGATGCGGGGGAGGACTGGGGCTCCGCGGCTTTCAGCACCTGAACCACTGTCTCCGGCGGGGTGGCCAGCATTCCGCCCTTCACCGGCTCCATGATGATGATGGGCTTGCCGTGCTTCCGCGCCACCTCATAACACGCGCGGGACTGATAGGCCGAGTCCTCCCAGTCGCCGTAGTTGATCTGGAGCTGAACGAACTCCATCTCCGGATGCGCGTTCAGAATCGCCTCCAGCTCGTCCGGCGTCGAATGGAAGGAGAAACCCACGTGTTTGATAATCCCCTTTGCCTTCTTTTCCTGAACGAAGGACCACAGGTCATAGTCGTCAAAGAACTTCGTCCGCGCTTCGCCCAGGTTGTGCAGCAGGTAGAAGTCAAAATATCCTGCGCCTGTCCTCTTCAGTGAGGTCTCGAACTGCGCAATGGCTTCCTCCCGCGTGGCGCAGTTGATCCAGGCGGCCAGCTTCGTCGTGAGCTGGAATTTTTCACGCGGGTACCGTTCCACGAGGGCCTGACGGATGGCGTCCTCGCTGCCCGGATAGGCCCAGGCCGTGTCAAAGTATGTGAATCCCTCCGCAAGGAAGCGGTCCACCATCGCTTTCGTCTGCTCAATATCGATGACATCCCCTTTGCCATCGACCTTCGGCAGCCTCATCAGTCCAAAACCAAGTTTTTTGATTTCCTGTCCCAGATACGACATTGACTTACCCCCCTCTGATTGCTGAAGAGACTCCGCCGGGAGTCTGAACGGAACCGCTCCCGCTGCGGGCCTGAAGCTTAGCTTTTATTATACCGTACAGAAAAATACCCTGCTCACCTGCTGCAGTGGGGACCTGTTTTCGGGTTTTCAGGGGCGGAAGAAGGCTGTGACAGGGAGGGCAGTGATAAAATAATTCAGGATATGAACGTCGTGACTGACACGGCCAGCGGCCGGGAGGCGGCCCCTGACCCGCGGTAGGGTCATGACCGCATCGGCTCTGACGGCACCATACTCTACGACAACGACGGCTTCAACCTCAACGGAAGCACCGCTGAGTTCGACCCCAACGCCAATCCTCTTTTAAACGGCATCTCCTTGGGCGATGACCTGATGAAATAACGGTGTAAACCCCAGTTCCGGCGCGGGGTTCCACCATTGAGTGAGGAGCGCCCGCGCCGTGCCGGACAGGGAATACTGCCGTACAAAACCCCCGCTGCGGTAAGGCAGCGGGGGGCGATTTTACGAAGGGTCAGTGTCGCGAAGGGTTACATTCAGCTCCGCCTGTTCCCCTTCCGGACAAACAGCGGAAGGACCGCCGCCAGCGCCGTGCTGCAGAATACGGCC
>JAILIX010000041.1 GCA_024695065.1 Fretibacterium sp.
CTGGACAAAATTGGCCAGAGTGGGCCCGTTTTTGGGAAAAAAAATTCGGTCCGCTGTCCGCGGACCGATGCAAAGAATCAATAAACTTTTATTTAAACTCAACAAAATACTTTTAACTTTATTTTATTTTTCCACCCCTCCCCTGCGTCAGCACGTCACCCTCCTAAAGGAGGGGTGACGGTGACTGACGTTTTTCAGGGAGAGGGGCCAGCCGTCCGATCCCGAAAGCAAACCGCAGCGGCAGAAGTGATGCCTGAATCCGGAAGACAGGGAGGGCCTGTCAGGGGGCGAAAAGAAGGCTTCCGCTGTTCCTTCCCTGTCTCACCGTTCCGAAATGCCCGTCAGGGGCTCAATTTTCAGCTGGATTCCTTATCCTGAGGCGGAAGCGGCGGCACTTTGCGCCCGGAGGTCTGCTTCCCGTCCTCCTCCGGTGGCTTGGGCGGCCTGCCTTTGCCGGAGCCATCCTCATCCTGGAACTTCGGCGGCCTGCGCTTGCCGGACCCATCCTCCTTCGGTGGCTTGGGCGGTCTGCGCTTGCCGGAGCCGTCCTCATCCTGGAACTTCGGAGGCCTGCGCTTGCCGGAACCATCCTCCTCCGGTGGTTTGGGCGGCCTGCGCTTGCCGGAGCCGTCCTCATCCTGGAACTTCGGCGGTCTGCGTTTGCCGGACCCGTCCTCCTCCGGGAGTTTCGGCGGCTTTTGGGCACTGGCGGTAATCTTCGTACTGTCAGCCTCCGGACCGGCCTCAGCGAAGGGCGCGCCGGTCATGGTCAGGGTTCCGATCATCAGCGCCGTTAATACGATTTTTGCCTTTTTCATCTCAGGTTCCTCCTTTTCTTCTGCTCCGTCCTTTCGGCGGAGTTTATTTCCTTCAACGTGGAAAGCATACAGGAAAAATGTGAGAAAAAAATGAATGTTTCAGGAAGATTCTGTGAAGATGAGGTCCGGCCTCTGTGAGCGCGGTGAGCGCGGCAGGGCAGTTGCCCCGGCGCCTCTGGTCAGTCCGTCCGGGCTCTGATTGCGCCCTCCACGGTCTCCAGCACCTCGGCCAGTCTGTCCTCCGGGAACGTCACGCCCCGGGGGGAGCCCCCCACGGACTCCCGTCCCCCCCACTCCCTGCCCTCGATTGCGGGCAGGAGGGGGAAGACGTTCTCCAGCCCTCCAGGTCCAAAGGCCAGTTCCGCGACCCTCCGGCAGGGACAGGCCAGCATGACGCTCCCGGACTTCACAACATAGGAAATGACACACCAATGCCGCCAGCCGTTTAAGGTATCCGGGGCCGCTTCCGTCTCACGGCAAAACTGTATGTCAAATCCCTTCACCCGCGATGGATTCACCAGCAGCACACGGCCGGAGGGCCCCCGCTCCGCCGCCTGATAATCCTCAAGGGCCGCTTTCTTCCGCTCATCCACCCTGCTGTTGACTTCCTCCAGAAATCCATCAAAACTGGAGCGGTTTTCAAAGATATCCAGCCAGAGCTGAAGACCATAAAGCCAGCTCCACCCGCTTTGTTTGACGGATTCCATGCACTCCTTCCAGATACGGATCTCATCGTTGAAGCGCATTTTCGATTCGTCCGCCATCAGCGGCTCCGTGTCCAGCTGCCCTATCTCCGGATTGAGCTCCTCCAGCAGCTCACGCGGCAGGAGTCCCAGAAGCGTGAGCCCCGTCATGACAGAGTCCGAGTCCGTGTGATTGACCATAATCCGGGCGGGCGTCTGCCCTGCCAGATCGCCGCAGAACTTCAGCGCCGTGACGCAGGCTGAGGGCAGATTGGAATACCCGTTATGATGGTCAAGGCAGCGGAAATCAACATAAGACCTTGTGCCCTCCGCCATTTCGACCGGTACAAAGCCCTCCTCCATACGTGCCTCTATTTCTTTCTCCTCCGGCTGCCAAAGCAGGTGTATGACCTGACCCCGGCAAACCGTCCTTATTATCTCTCTCATGATCAGCACATCCTTTTCTCAATCTTCCCGGTTGTCCTTTTCCAAAAGCGCCCTGTGAAAGGCTCATTCCCTAATGAGCGCCTGTAAGGAAGCCTGCCCAATCAGCGCACTTCTCCCCAATAGATACTCCTCCCCGGAATATAACATTCGCGATCTCAGCTGCCGTCAGAAATTTGGCCAGAAGTTCCTCATTCCCGGTGTCAAGCGCATCGGCAATCTCCCAGCCAATATATTCAACCATGCCGGTTATGACTGCCGCGTTCAGATAGTTCCCGGCAATGGGGATCCATCCCGCTATCCACTGCGTGCAGACATGCACGGCAATCCACCCGGTGAAGGCCGCTACAACATCCATGCCGATCACCAGCTCCTGTGTCCTGTTCAGGGAGATATCAAATGTGACGCACAGCCCTATCGTCATGCCCCCAAGGATGCAGGTCAAAGGGATATTGTCTGCGCCAGACGCCTGGGCCAAAACCGCGGCCGAAGCGGCGGCAGCCGCAGCCGCACTGTGGATAATCCCATGGCTCGCAACCCTCTGCGCATCGGTCATGGCAAAGGCCGGGGTCAGACTGACAGTAGACGCAAAAACCGTTGCCGCGAAAACAACCACACAAATGATTTTTTTCATAGCGTTCATCTTCTCCTTTGTCTCAGGAAAAAACTCCCCAACATTCCCATAAGCGCACATCCCTGTTTCACAGCTGCTGACTGTCTTTTGCCGCGCCGGCTCCGGCCTTCCGCGGCGTTCTCCCCCTCATCCTTTCTCCGGGGCTTCTGTTCCACGCGCCTTCTCCCCAACCGTCCCTCACTGCCGTGATGAGTGCTTACAGCAGCCAACCGCCTTACATGTTTATTATGTCAGGCCAGTCGGACATAAACTGACTATAAGAGGGGAATCTGGAATTTTTTTGTGGGGATCTTCATCTGGGAGTGAACCTTTTACAGCAGGCATCCGGTCAAAGCACCTTATCGTTTTTCGGGAATCCGCCGGGACATCATAAGGATTTCACAGATTTTCTCAACACTGGAAAAGGACGGCCCGATGTTTTTGGACCCGCCCCCCGCGAATGGCAGCTCTCATACGCTGGATTCTCAAAATTCCTGCCCTCGATTGCGGGAGCAATGCCCCGCGCCTCAGGGGCTAACAAACCGCCTCGCGCTTTTCCCCGTCGATGACGATGACCGCCGCGGAAACTCCCTGAGTCCCGGCCTCGTGGGGTTTGGTGTAATTCTTCTCCTGAATCTGCTTTTCCCCCTCCGACCGCCGGCGATTCACCTCGGAGCTGTTCTTCGCGTACTTGAACTCCAGCACGATGACCTGTTCCGGGAACTGCACTGTCAC
>JAILIX010000040.1 GCA_024695065.1 Fretibacterium sp.
GACGGTGGAGAAGGCCAACGGCGCGAAGGAGTCCCTGAACGAGGCTATGAACCAGATCGACAAGGCAAACGACCGCATCCAGAACATCGCGGCGGTGGCTCAGGAGCAGGCGGCGTCCAGCCGTGAGATTGCGACGGGCATCGACAACGTGACAAAGGCCTCCACGGAAATTTTGGAGCACCTTGAGGGCATCAAGGAGTCGATGGATGAGACGGCAGTCGTAGCTCAGCGTGCAGCCAATATCTCCGACGAGCAGTCACAGCTGGCCGAGGCCCTGCACGAGTCCCTGTCGATGTTCAAGATTGAGAACGAGAGCAAGAGCAGGAACAAGCCGGTGAAAGGCTATAAGGCGCTTCCCGCGGCAAAGTAAGAATCTGAAAAGATAGGCTGTTAATCATACGGCGGGGCAAAGGGCAGGTTCCTTTGTCCCGCTTTTATTGTATAATAAAAGTAATAATGCCTCTTATCTACATGGGTTGCGAGGTAAATCATCTTCTCAGAGGGAGCGTTTCTGGATGTTAAAGAACTTGAAGATCACTGCGAAACTTGGCGTCGGATTTGGCCTCGTGTTGTTTCTGTTCGGGCTGGCCGTATTCTTCAGTTGGCTGAACATGTCCACTGTGCAAAAAGACATAGCCTTTATCCAGCAGGTAATGAGAGCGCTGGATGTCGCAAACGAAATGGACAACACAGTATCGTTTATCCGCGCCGGAGTTCGGGATTTGCGCTACTCTGAAAGCGAAGCGGATGTTGTATCTCTTCAGCGCTTTATCACGGAGCTTAAAGAAAAGATCGACACCGCAAAAAAGCTGCACATGGAACGGCCTGAACTGACCTCGCTGAACACACTCCCCAATATTGAGTCTGCCATCAGCGACAGTACCACGACTCTGGAGAAGGTCATCACTCTGATTCATACAAAGAGGGCTGCGACCAAGACGCTTGATGAGAGCATCAAAACGATTTCCAGCCTCTTCTCCGACGTCATCAATATCCAGCATCAGCTCAGCTCCGAGGAGTTCCAGAAACTGAACGGCAAGCTCATTGGCGACACAGAGGTAGCCCAGGTGACGACAAGCTACGAACGTCTGAAGACCGTCGAGAGCCTGCAGACCCGTCTGCTTACGGCCGCATGGCACTATCAGCAGGGAATGTACTACCGTGATTTGAACATGCTGAATGACGTTGAACACCAGATTGAAGAGCTGGAAAACACCTGTACGCACTTTGCAGAAGCCGCCCGGTTCCCTGAGGTCAAGGAGAAGCTTCTCAGTGGCCGGGGCGCTTTCACGGCCTTCAAGACGGGTTTTGACGATGTGCGTAAGGTCTATACCGAGACAGACCCGCTGTTCCAGACGGTGCTGAAGGATTGTCTTGCCCTTGTCAACGCCGCCGACGAGATTATCGATACGTCCATCAAGAGGCTCTCTACCCTCACTCGGGAAGGACATGACTCTCTGGTCCGTGCGACAATGATGCTGATATCTCTGACGGTTGTCTCTATCCTGGTGGGACTGGGCATCGCGTTCCTCATTGCCAGAACCATCCGCAAGCCGTTGTCCCGCGTGGTAGAGCTCGTTCATTATGCCCGCGACGGCGATATGTCCATCACCCGCGAGGACTTCCAGTACAATGGACACGATGAGCTGGGCAACCTGGGCGACGCACTGTCCGAGATGTTCGCCTCCCTGCGCACGGCCATCACTGAGATTCGCAATAACGCTGACACCTCCTCCGAAAAGGCCGCAACCATGCATGAGGATTCGGCAGCTAACCTGGAGGGCGCCAACAAGGTTCGCAAGGCTGTGAATGAAACCGTGAAGCTGATGGAATCCAATGCTTCGTCACTGGAGCAGAGCAACGCCGGAACGGAGGAGATGTCCGCTGCCTCCATGACTTCCGCCCAGGCAGCCACGGACTGTGCTGAGTTCATCGCCAACGTGACACACGTGGCAAACCAGGCCACGGAGACGGTGCAGGAAGCCATTGCGAATATGTCTATCCTTCAGACGAAGACGAACGAGAGCGGAGAGAAGCTCCAGGGGCTGGTGGACTCCGTGGACAAAATCAGTGAGTTCATTGGCGTCATCACGTCTATTG
>JAILIX010000006.1 GCA_024695065.1 Fretibacterium sp.
CTATAACAAGCAGCGTTACCTCAACCACCACTGCCGCTTCTTCCTTGACCTGCTGGACGAACAGTTCTCCACCATCGAGGAGGAGAAGCTGACACACATCAATATATAACAGGGCCCGCCCCCCGGATTAAAGCTCAGGGCCCTCCCCTGCCCCCCGGCGGGCTTCCTGCCGCCCCGCAGAGCGGGTCTCCCAGCGGCCCGCAAAGCGGGCTTCCCAGCGGGAAAAGCCCCCCTGAGCTTTAATCCAAAAAATCCTCACGCATGGGGGTGAAGATGTCCAGCACTGTTCCGGCCTCCAGACAGAGCGTGCCGTGGGGAACATTGGCCGGGAACGCCAGGGTATCTCCCGCAGCAACTTCAACCTCATCTCCGTCCACCGTAAATCGGAACCGTCCGGAAAGAACGCAGGTGTTCTGGCAGTGCGGGTGGCTGTGAACAGCCCCCCTGCTCCCCTGCTCAAAGGAAACCTCCACCGTCATCAGCGCGGGAGTGTAAGCCAGCACTCTGCGGCTCACACCGCCCCCCAGATCCTGCAGCGGCACGTCCTTGTGGTACACGATCCCACAAAGTGGGGTTCCTGCCTCGTTTGTTTTCATTTGACAACTTCTCCTTTCGATACGCTTGAAAATTCCGGCTTTATCACGTTTACATCCCACAGAGCCGGGGTCCCCTGCGGCCCCCGGCAGGAAGCCCACTTTCCGGACCGCCGGGAAACCCACTATGTGGGTCTGTTCAAGCACTCCTGTTCAGCAATACAATATATAATATACTAATTATGGAATTCAGAACAGGGAGGTATATAACATGGATATTGAGTATCTGCTTTTTCTGCAGAGTTTCAGGGACAGCATCCATGACGCGCTGACGCCGTTCATGGAATGGATATCGCTGTTTGGAATAACCAACATTCTTCTCCTGCCGGTTTTTGTCTACTGGTGTCTGGATAAGCGAAAGGGACTTTTCATCCTGACAGCATGGAACATCAGCATGACGGTGAACGCGCTGGTGAAACTGGTGGCCTGTGTTTACCGTCCCTGGGTCAGGGACGCGCGGGTTCTCCCCGCCGGAGACTCTGTCAGGACCGCAACGGGGTACTCCTTCCCCAGTGGGCACACCATGATGGCGACTCCTGTCTATGGCGGTTTTGCCCTGTTCTCAAAACGGTGCTGGAGCCGGTTGTTCTGGATAGCCGCCATACTGCTCACAGGCTTTTCAAGGAACTATCTCGGCGTTCACACTCCGCAGGATGTACTTGTGGGCTTTATTTTGGGCGGGTTGTCCATCTATGCCACGGTTCGGCTTTTCGATTATCTCGACCGCCATCCGGAGAGGGAAAACCGGATACTTGGCATAATTTTTATCATTGGCGTCCTGATACTGGTGTATGTTACCTATAAGCCCTATCCCATGGACTACGTGGACGGCAAATTATTAGTGGATCCAACAAGAGCAAAACAGGACGCATGGGTAAATATCGGGGGGCTTTTGTCTCTGACAGCAGCGTGGTATATGGAGAAACGCTGGGTAAAATTTTCTCATGTGGGATGTAAAAATGTGAAAGGCGTTATTTTTTGTGTGTTGGGGCTGCTTCCCCTGTGCTGGATCTTAAACAGTTTTGGGGCCCTGGCAATCGGCTGGTTTGGGCCATATTGCGGCCGTCTCGCGCTGCAGATTGTTGTCTCCTTCTACGTGATGGTGTTTTGGCCACTTGTGCTGAAAGGAGTAACCAGACCGGGGACGACTGCGCGCAGCGCAGCCTGAATATCATTCTGCCATTCTGCCTTTGCATGGAGGAACGTTGTATGAACTGCAAGAAGTTTTCCGGTACATGGGCTATTGTCGGACTTCTTTCTCTGAGCGTGCTTTTTTCTCTTGCTGGCTTTGGGAACGATGCCGCCGGCGAAGCAGAGGAGGCCCCCATCACGTCGGCGCGGCAGCTGAACCATCCCGATTACAGGGTGGGTGTCAACTTCACCGGCGCCCCCCTGGCGGCCGTGAAGCGTGATTTGCCTGACGCAAAAATTTTTGATTTTAGTGTCGTTGACGGTTACCTTGCCGTACAGCAGGGCAGGATTGACGCCTATGCTTATGACCGCACCCAGATGGAGATCGCCATTTCCAACGGTTTGAAAGGCGTTGTTCTGCTGCCCCAGAACATTGGGGAGAGCGTGCAGATAGCGGTTGGGCTCTCCCCTGCTTCGAAGATTAAAGGACTGAGGGAGAAAATCAACCAATTTCTCTCCGTGCTTCGCAGCGACGGTACGCTGGAGGATATGTACAGGCGATGGGTTACCGACAGAAGCGCAGAAATGCCGGAGATTGAGCTTCCGGCATCGCCTTCTTTCATTCTGAATGTTGGAACTACGGGACTTGTGCCGCCCTACAGCTATTACGCGGGCAATGGTCTGACCGGTTATGATATCGAGCTGGCCCGGCGCTTCGCCGCGTGGCTGGGGGCCGGCGTTGAATTCACGGTGTACGATTACGGCGGCATTATAGCAGCGGCAACTGCCGGAGATGTGGACTGCGTCATGGCGAATCTGAACATCACCCCGGAGCGTGCGGAGAAGATTTCCTTTTCGGACGTCCTCTACACGGAGAACATTGCCATCATGGTGAGGGACACCGCGGCAAAGAAGGAGGCGGAAACGCCGTCCCGCCGCCGATATGCGTCCCTGGACGAGCTGAAGGACAAGCGTTTAGGTGTGCTTACCGGCTCAGTTTACGATTCTATCCTGAAGAAGGCCTTTCCGTCAGCCCGAGTGTTTTTTTTTGATAATGTACCAGATCTTACAACCGCCCTTCTCTCTGGTAAAATTGACGCTTTTGCCGCCGATAAGCCCGTCGCGGCAGCCATGTCAGCAAGAGACAGCCGGTTTGCCTGCATCCCGGAACCACTGAACCATTACGAAACCGCGTTTTTCGCCGCAAAAAACGGAAATAAGGCTCTGGTGGAAGAGCTCAACACCTTTATCCGGCAGCTCAGAAATGAGGGGACCCTTGACAAACTGCAGGAGATATGGACAGGAGCCGATGACTCCAAAAAGATTATCCCCCCCTACGAAACGTTCCCCGCACTGAAAGGCACGCTGAAGATGGCACATTCCGGGCAGATTTTTCCCTTCGACTACATTAAGGAAGGCAAAATTGTGGGATACGATATAGATATCCTTGCCCGGTTCTGCCAGGCACGGGGCTACAGGCTGAAGCCCGTCATGATGAGTTTTTCCGCCATGCTCCAGGCTGTGCAGTCACACCAGTGCGATATCGGAGGCGGAAATGTCACTGTCACCCCTGAAAGAGCGGAGAGCGTGACCTTCACAGAGCCCATTTACCAGAGCGGCGGTATGCTGGTCGTCCTGAATGACACAGAGCCCTCCGCCTCCTCCCGGGGGGATCAGGGAGGGGCTTTTCCCGGTGGGAAGCCCACTATGTGGGAGGATTTCATCAGCGGCATGAAAGCCAGCTTTGAAAAGACCTTTATCCGTGAAGGCCGATGGCGGCTTTTTGTGTATGGGACAGGGAACACTCTGCTCATAACCGTGTTATCCATCGTCTTCGGCACTGCCCTTGGCTTTGGACTCTATCTGTTCTGCCGCGGCGGGGACCCGGCGGCGGGCCGGCAGGAAGCCCACTCTGTGGGCCGACAGGGAGCCGACTCTGTGGGAAGCCCGCCGGGGGGGGCAGGGGTTTTTTTCCCCCTGAGCTTTAATCTGAGGGGGTTGGCCAATGCCGTGACGCGCTTCTACGTGTGGCTGGTGCAGGGAATGCCCATGGTTGTTCTGCTCATGATCCTCTACTACATCGTGTTCAGCAGCCTGGATATCGACGCCATCACTGTGGCAGTAGTCGCTTTCACCCTTACCTTCGGGGCAGCAACCTACGGAATGCTTTGCATGGGGGTCGGAGCCATCGACATTGGGCAGACCGAGGCGGCCTATGCCCTGGGCTATGGCAGCTGGCGCACATTCTTCAGGATTATCCTTCCCCAGGCCCTTCCTCACTTCATGCCCGCCTATCGTGGAAATGTGGCGGCACTCATCAAGGCAACGGCCGTCGTTGGCTATATCGCCGTACAGGACGTGACAAAGATGGGAGACATCGTGCGCAGCCGAACCTATGAAGCCTTCTTCCCTTTGATTGCTGTGGCGGTTATTTATTTTATCATGGCCGGAGCGCTGAATTTCCTGATCAGCAGGATTCAGACACTGATTGACCCTAAGCGGAGAAAACGTGAGGACATTCTGAGAAACATCGATGTGAGCGGAACTGGCGCGAAAGGGGCTGACAGCCATGATTAAGCTGGAACACGTGAGGAAGGTCTATCCCAACGCCATCCCCCTCTCCGACGTGAGCGCAGAGATACGGAAAGGGGATGTCATATCCGTTATCGGGCCCTCCGGGACAGGAAAAAGCACGCTGCTCCGCTGCATCAACCTGCTGGAGCGGCCAGACAGCGGCAAAATCTTTTTTGAAGACGAGGAGATAACAAACCCGCGGTGCAACATCTCCAGGATACGCCAGAGGATGGGGATGGTGTTCCAGTCTTTCAACCTCTTCGCCCACCTGACGGTCATCGAGAATATCATGCTGGCCCCGATGGACCTGAAAGGTCAAAGCAGACAGGAGGCTTATGAAAAGGGCATGGGGCTCCTGCGCCAGGTGGGACTGACCGACAAGGCGCTGAATTATCCTGATGAGCTTTCCGGCGGGCAGAAACAGCGTATTGCCATCGCCCGGACTCTGGCTATGGACCCGGATATAGTGCTGCTGGACGAGCCGACCAGTGCCCTTGACGTGACCATGGTGGGAGAGGTTCAGGCGGTCATCCGCAACCTGGCGGAAACAGGCAAAACCATGATGATAGTCACTCATGAAATGACCTTTGCCCGCGCCATATGCAACCGGGTCTTCTACATGGATGAAGGCGGCATCTATGAGGACGGCAGCCCGGAGGTTATCTTTGAGAACCCTGAGCGGGAGAAAACCCGGCGCTTTATCCACAACCTGAAGGTTCTGGAACTGAACATCGAGAGCCGCGACTTTGATTTCCCCGGCGCGGTGTCATCCATTGAAAATTACTGTCTTAAGAATCTGATCTCCCACCGGATGCGCACCAGACTTCATCTGGCTTTCGAGGAACTTGTGCAGCAAATACTGCTTCCATCGCTGGATAAGCCTTTCATCCATTTCGCAGCGGAGTACTCGGGGCCGGCAGGAAGCACACATAGCGGGGCAGAGGCGGAACTCAACATCACCGTCCGCTGCGGCGGGCCGGCAGTGAAGTGTTCTGAAATTGAGGATGACCTGTCCTGGATTCTTCTTAAGAAATCTGTTTCCGACCTTCGCTTTGAGCAGACGGAGGGGAGCGCGGACAGGTATTATAATGTGATAAGGTTCCGTATACATGAATGACTGAGGAGGAATCTTTTTATGAAAAAGCTGTTGAGCGCGTTCCTGATGATAACCGTATTGTGTGCCATGGCATGGGGGCAACAGGAGACACGCCTGAGGGGGGAGGCCCTTCGTCCGGGGGACTGCATCGGGATTCTCGCGTCGGGCTCCTATACCCGGGACAAGGACTTCGCCGGTTCTGTTGAACTGCTGAAGGAACAGGGATATCGCGTGAAACTGGCCCCCTCTGCCACGGCAATGTATGAACACTTTGCCGGAACGGACAGGAAACGGGCAGCAGACATCAACGCCTTCTTTAAGGATGATGATGTGAAGGCTATCCTCTGCGTCAGGGGCGGCTATGGCTCGGCGCGAATCCTGGACAGGCTGGACTATAAAATGATAGCCAGGCACCCTAAACCCTTCATCGGCTTCAGCGATGTCACGGCGCTCCATATCGCCCTGGGGGAAAAGGCAGGGATTTCGACGATTCACGGACCTATGCTCGTCTCTTTCACGCGGCCGGACTTCGACTCGGACTACACCCGCGCCCAGTTCTTCAATGGACTGAGGCGGACGGAGCCTCTGGGAGAAATCCCCATGCCGGCGGAAACGTCCCCGGACGGGAATAGCCGGAAGCTGGAAACAGTGATTCCAGGCGAGGCTGAGGGAGTGATCGCAGGCGGCAACCTCACGGTGCTGTCCTCCCTCGTGGGAACTCCCTATGAGCTGAACGGCAAGGGAGCGCTCCTTCTGCTGGAGGAGACAGGGGAAAGACCCTACCGGATTGACAGGATGCTCAATCAGCTCTGGCAGAACGGCCTTTTGAGCCGGGTCAGCGGCATTCTGCTGGGAGACTTCGTGGGCTGCGCGCCTGACAACGCCAACCCCATTGAGGATTTCACCCTTGAGCAGGTGCTGATGCATTATGCCCGGTTGTCCCACAAGCCGGTGATACGCGGAGTCCCTGCCGGGCACGCGAACTGCAACCTGTTCCTTCCCTTTGGGGTTCATGCTGTCATGAAGGGCAGAGAGGACGGAACGGCCAGCCTCGTTCTTGACGATGCGGCGTTGATTGAAAAATAAAGGACAGGAAGCCCCTCACCAGCGGCGCAGGCACGCCGGCCCATCCCGGCAGAAGCCTTCAGCCTCTGCCGGAAGGATGCGTGGTTCCACAGGGATAATTAAAGGTATATACTGACAGCGAAGGAACAGTATTCCGGCAGTTTTAACGGCAAAAGGGGGAGTAATATGAACATGGGACTGGAGGGAATACTGAATACCCAGCCGAGCGGCGTGAGCGCGTAAATGCGTGAAACAGGCGCGGCAGAATCTGGCCGCCTTTTGGAGTAAAAGTTTGGAGGGAATGATGTCATGACGGTACGCTTCAGGTCAAAACTCACGTTTCAGATTTTAGCGGGGGTCGTGGCCGTGTTTGTGGTCCTCTGCGGTATCGTGAGCTATATCGGCTATTGTGAGTTCACCGATGCGCTGGAAGCACAGTACGAGTCCAAGGCATACGGAACAGCCCTGACCGCGGCAGAGGACGTGAAACCGGCTTTTTTAGATACGGGAAACATCTCAGTGCAGGAGCAGCAGATGATGCACCAGTTTCTCCGTCAGGAATGGCAGCGCCTGGCAGACACACAGGATGCCACGTTCATCTATATTATTCAGCCGGACCGCACAGATTATCGCCATATAACCTTTATTCAGAGCGTGATGAACTCCTCCGCCCATTATGAGCATTATCCCTCCGGTTACGTCAGGCCGACGACGAACGAGGAATACCGTCAGGCTTACAAGGCCATCTGCGAAGGGGGACAGGAGCGGGCTACCATTTTCCGGGATAAAGGCTTCATCGAGACGGGACACCATATCACCGTCATCATCCCCCTCCGTAGCCGGAACGGGGAAGTGAAGAATCTCCTCTGTGTCCAGCGCCAGATGAACGAACTGAGGGACGTCCGCAATACCTACGTGCGCCATGTGGTGGGGGTTACAGCCGTTTTGCTGCTGTTGATGCTGCTGCTTTACGGGTGGTATCTGAAACGGCATTTGCTGGACCCAATCCAGCAAATTGCCGACGAAACCCTGCGTTTTGCACAGGAGAATACCCAGCCGTCCGTTCCGCTGGGACTGAGAATTAAAAGCTCAAATGAGATCGGTCAGCTTGCCCGTACGATTGACCGGATGGAAGCCGACATCCGGGATTATATTGAGAACCTCACCCGTGTTACGCAGGAGAAGGAGCAGTTCCAGGCGGAGCTGAACGTCGCGACGAAGATACAGGCGGACATGCTGCCCCGGACCTTCCCATCCTTCCCGGCTCGAAAGGAGTTTGCTCTCTTTGCGACGATGACCCCGGCTAAAGAGGTGGGCGGGGATTTCTATGACTTTTTCATGATCGACGATAAGCACCTTGCGCTGGTCATCGCGGACGTGTCCGGCAAGGGCATCCCGGCGGCGCTGTTCATGGTCATCGCCAAGACGCTCATTAAAAACCGTGCCTCTATGGGCGGCTCTCCTTCGGAAATATTGAAGGACGTGAATAAAAGCCTCTGCGATGGGAATGAGTCGGGATTTTTTGTGACGGTCTGGCTGGGCATTCTGGACATATCAACGGGAAAGATTGCTGCCGCCAACGCTGGCCATGAGTATCCGGTCATTAAACGTGCGGGCGGATCCTGGGAACTGATCAAGGACAAACACAGTCCGGCCGTTGCAGTGCTCGAGACGATGAAATTCCGCGAGACGGAGATGGAACTGCGTCCCGGCGACAGTCTTTATCTCTATACCGACGGCGTGGCGGAAGCCACAAATTCAAACAAGGAACTCTATGGCACAGAACGTATGATTGATGCGCTGAACCGCCACATGGACGAGACGGTGATTGACCTTCTCACGTCCATGAAACGCGAGGTTGACGATTTTGTGGGGGACGCCCCTCAGTTTGACGATATCACCATGCTGACCCTGAACTATTGGGGCGATGAGACGAAACTCCCGGCTGAACTGACCGTTGAAGCGCAAACGAAGAACCTGGAGAAAGTGATTGCCTTTCTGTGCGGACATCTTGAAGAGCACGGCTGTCCGCCAAAGGTAAAGCGTCAGATAGAGATTGCGGCAGAGGAGATATTCGTCAACATCGCCAATTATGCCTACACCTCCCCGGATACCGCTGCGCCGGGGAAAGGCTCTGCAGCAGTCCGCTTTGCCATGGATGAACGGGAGGCCGTCATTACCTTCATCGACAGCGGCATTCCCTACGACCCGCTGGCAAAGCCTGACCCGGACCTGACCCTTTCCGCGAAGGAACGGCCCATTGGCGGACTTGGCATTTATATGGTCAAGAAGACCATGGACAGCGTCGCCTATGAGCGCAGGGACGGACACAACATTTTTACAATGCGGAAGACGATTGCAGGTTAAGTGACCGCTCCCCTACGGCAGAATTAACCATTACAAAGAAGGGTTTGACCTTGCGGTTCTGGCTCCCGCTGTATAATAAGGACACCCGGGACGAGGCGGGCGCCAGACCGGAGGCCGGTATAAGCGGGGACACTGATACCCGGTGTTTCGGATTAAGGGCCAGCGTCCCACAAAGTGGGTTTCCTGCCGGGAAAAGCCCCCCGGCCCCCGGGACCTCTGCAGCCTCCCCGTATGGGTGTGATGGAGCCCCTGGAATCGGAGGAGGAACTGAGCTATGCCCCAACAGGCGCCCTTCATGCAAAATCCGGCTGAAATGCGGACAACGCTGTTGGGTTCCGTTGTCGCCATTATCGCCGCAATCCCATTCAGGAAGTGAGAGGATAAAATGACCGAACGCTTGAACGAGATCATCGGAGCCAACCTCCAGGCAGCCCCGGACACCCAGTGTTACTGGTATGAGGGCACATGGCACACCTGCGCGGAGCTCTCCGTCCTGACAAAAGCTTTTGAGGGCGTGCTGAAGGATGCGGGCTTCTCCAGGGGGCAGCGGCTCGTGGCTCTGATGCCCAACTGCCCCGCGACACTGGCGCTGGTTTTGTCCACGTGGCGGCTGGGAGGGGTCTTTTGTCCGCTGAACGAGAAGGGCGGGGAGGCCTCCCTGCTCAAAACGCTGGACTTGCTGCAGCCCTTCGCGGTGGTTGTATCCGGCACCGTGAAGAAGGACCTTGCCGAAGCCATCTCACAAGCCGGCTGGTCCTGCGTATCCTGCCCGGACAACGCGCCTTTGCCCTCCTTTACGGGAAAGGCCACGGAGCCGGACACGGAAGAACTGGCGGTGATTTTCTCCACTTCGGGGACAACGGGGGACCCCAAGGCCGTGCCATTGACACACGCCAACCTCTCAGACAACTGCCGAGCCTGTCTGGAGCACGTTCTGGAGCTAAGACAGGAGAACGTTTTTCTCAACGTGCTGCCTAATTTTCACGCCTTCGGCTTCACCATCAGTCTGACGCTGCCCCTGTTCCTGAGCGCCCCCCAAGTCCTCATCCCCAATTTCATGCCGCCCCAGAGAACTCTCAGGGCCATTGTCGAAACTGGATGTGACACGCTGCTGCTGGTCCCCACGATGGTGAGTTTCCTGACGGCGCTTCTGGAGCGCGGGGGCCAGAAGCTGAGCCACGTCAAAATCCTGATTGCGGGCGGCGACCGTTACAACGCTCAGATGGATGAGCGCGTGACGGCCGCCTTCGGCACGCCTCTGCTGGAGGGCTACGGCATCACGGAGTGTTCCCCGGTGCTGGCAGTGAACCGGAACGTAAGTGTCCGACGTCTGGGCACGGTGGGAGAGCCTCTTCCGCGTTTCGAGCTTCAGCTGCGGGACGAGGAGGGCCATATTCATGACGGCGCCTCCGAGGGGGTATTATGGACGCGGGGCCCGTCGGTCACTTCCGGGTACTACCATGCTCCCGAGGTGACAGCGGAGCGGTTCGACAAGGATGGCTGGTTCAACACAGGGGACTACGTGCAGTTTGTGGACGGGCGGATAAAGGTCCTTGACCGCGTAACGGACATTCTCATCGTGGGCGGCTTCAACGTTTACCCCCAGGAAGTGGAGGCGGTTCTGTCTTCTCACCCCGCGGTGCAGGCGGCGGTTGTGGTGGGAATCCCCAGTGGCCTCAGTGGTGAAGTTCCCAAGGCTTTTGTGATAAAGGCCCCGGACGCACAGGTTACAGAGTCGGAGCTCATCCGCTTCTGCAAAGCACACCTGTCGCACTACAAAGTCCCCCGGGACGTGGAGTTTGTGACGGAACTGCCCATGTCCAGCACAGGGAAGGTCCTTCGCCGGGTTTTGCGCCAACAGGAGCGGGAAAAGGCCTGCAAAAAGGATGCCTAGCTTAAAAGAGGAAAGCTCATGGTTTTAAGTTCAGGGAGCGTTTTTTGGGCATTGCTTCTTGTGCTGACAGCTCTTCTGACCCCGGCCCGGGGCGGCGTGGAGGTGTGGCGGGACCCGGAGTATGATATCCTTGCTCTTCGCAAGGTCTTTGTCCTGCCTGTCAACGCGAACCTGAAGGCCAGGGCGGAGAGCGCCGTTGTACCCAGGAGCCACCAGAAGCGCGAACTGGATGGCTGGATTGTGTCCAGCCTCCAGGGGGCCCTGAAGAAGAACAAGCCCATTGTCAAGGCCAGCAGCGCGCTCATTAAGGATTTGTCCTTTCTTCACAAGGCAGCAGACCCGAACGATCGTGAGACGTTCTTTCGGGACGCAGCTGAGATAAGCTATCAGGCAGCAATTGAGGTCACAATCCATCAAAAGATAGAAGTGGAGCATGTGCCTGAGCGAATATGGACCCGCACCGTCTGCCGGGAGGTTGAGGTCCGCGACAGACATGGGAAGGTGAAGGAAATCATCCGTATTCCGGAGGAGAAAACCGAGATTACGCCCGCCCACGATGTCGATTACCTCTCGACGCAATGCCTGATTAAGGTTTTCGATATCGCGGACCCGAACGGGGATCACAAGGCGGCGGTGGATTATTCCATTTATCGGGAATATCAGGGCGGCCCCGTGATGAAGGTTGTGGAGAACATCATCAAGGCTTCGGTCAGAGAGCTATTTGCAGAGCCGAAGAAAAAATAAATCCATACGAAACAAAAGGAGTATTTCATGAACGAAAGACTGGAACAGCTCATTGAAGCAAGTATTGAGGCGCATAAGGACAAGCCCTGTATCTGGTGGGACGGAGTCTGGCGCAGCAGCGCGGATTTCCTGAACCTTGTGGACAGCTGCGGGCAAATTCTGAAGGACGCGGGCTTTGGACGGGGGCAGCGGCCTGTCGTTATGATGAACAATGGCCCCATGATCCCTGCTCTGTCCCTGGCCGTGTGGCGGCTGGGCGGAGCTTTTTGTCCGCTGAACGTTGCGGCGGGCCAGCGCTCGCTCACGGAGACCATTTCCCTGATTGAACCCTTCGCCGTGGTCATGTCAGACGAGGTGCGGGCCAACGTGGGAGAGGCCCTTCAGGAGCAGTGGCCCTGTGCCATTGCCGCGCCGGATAAGCTTCTGTCCCCCTTCAAGGGAAAGACAGGCTCCCCTGAGAGTGACGATCTGGCCGTTATCTTCGCCACGTCGGGCACGACGGGCAACCCCAAGGCCGTGCCGCTGACCCACGGGAACTTTATCGACAACTGCCGTAATGTCTGGAAGACCATTGACTGCCTTAAACCGGGAGATGTGTTCCTGACCGTTCTTCCGAACTTCCACTCCTTTGGTTACACCGTGACGAACATCATGCCCCTGATGATGGGAGGACGTCTGGCGATGGTCCCGGCGTTCCTGCCCCCCCAGCCCGCTATGCGCGCTATTCAGGAGGCTCCGGTGGATGTCGTCTTCGCTGTGCCTGCCATTTTCTCCTACATGCTGGCGTCCGTGGAGCGAGGCAAGTTCCCGGCGGAGGCCCTGACGCGGACAAAGTTCCTGTGCGCGGGGGGTGATCGCCTGAATCCCAAGCTGCACGAGCAGGCCCTTCACCTGATCAACAAGGACATCGTGGAGGGCTACGGGCTCACAGAGACGACGCCGGTGGTGGCGGTGAACCCCAGCTACGCAGCCCATCATCCGGGAACGGTAGGACCGGTGATTCCCGGCTACACGTACAAGCTTCGCGACCGCGAAGGCAGGGATATCCCCGGCAGCCCGCTGAACCCGAAGGAGGGCGAGGGAGTGCTGTGGGTAAAGGGGCCGTCGGTCACGCATGGCTACTTCCGTGCACCGGGGCTGACGGCAGAGCGCTTCGACGGGGAGAATCACGAATGGTTCAACACCGGTGATTACATTCGTATGGAGAACGGCTACGTCAAAATCCTTGACCGCGTGACGGACATCATCATCGTCGGCGGCTTCAACGTCTATCCTCAGGAAGTTGAAAAGGTGCTGGCAGAACATCCGGCAGTGCAGACAGCCATTGTCGTGGGAGTGCCGCATCCCACCAACGGTGAAATTCCGGAGGCCTATATCCAGCGCCGGGAGGGCGCGGAACTGACTGAGCGGGAGCTCATCAAGTTCGCCAAGGAGCGTCTGGCGCACTACAAGGTGCCGCGCCGTGTGGAGTTTGTGGACGAGTTCCCCCTTTCCGGCACGGGGAAAATTCTGCGCCGGGTGCTGCGTGAGCAGGCGGGGAAAAAGGGACTGTAAGCAATGCGTCTTGCGACGTTTAACGTCAACTCCGTGCGGAGCCGGCTCCCCATTCTGGAGCGGTGGCTTCCGCAGAGCGGGGTTGACCTTCTCTGCCTCCAGGAAACGAAGGTTGTGGACGCGGATTTCCCTGAAGCACCCTTCGCCGCCATGGGGTACAAAGCATATTTCCATGGCGAGAAGTCCTATAACGGTGTTGCTTTGCTGGTGAAGGAGCCGCTGGACGTCAAGGTTTCATTTGGCTTTGATGACAGCGAAGAGCCGGATTTTTCCACCCGCGTGCTGCTGCTGCGGACGGAGGGCTTAACGGTGCTGAATACCTACGTTCCCCAGGGTAAGGAGATCACGCACCCGGACTTTGAGGTGAAAAAACGCTTTCTCGCCCGGGTGCGAAGGGTCATTGAGCGGGAGATGTCCGGTCCCTTTGCGTGGCTGGGGGACCTGAACGTGGCCCCCACGGAGCGTGACCTTGCAAACCCAAAAGGCAAGAAGGATCACGTCTGCTTCTGTCAGGAGATAAGGGACCTTTTTGCCCGGGTGAGCGAGGGACTTGTGGACACACTGAGAAAATTTCACCCGGAGGACGGAGTGTATACGTTCTTCGACTATCGCGTGAAGGACTCCGTGAACCGGAACATCGGCTGGCGCATCGACCATATTCTGACATCTCCCGCCCTGGCGGAGCGTATGCAGGATTGCTTCGCAGATCTGGGGCCCCGCAGGGAAGAACGCCCCTCGGACCACACGCCTCTCGTGGCGGAGTTTGCCTGACGTGATGAGTTTTATCGTCAGTGGCTGAGTTTACGCCCACCGGCTCAAGCCGGCGGGCGTTCTGTTTCTCTCATAAAATCACACAATACCTTATGCCTTCAAAGGGAATCATCCCCGAGTCCCTAAACCAGCACAGAGGGCTCATCCTTCACAGCATAATCCCCTGCTTTACCCACGCCGCAAGAGACAGCAGCACAACAACAAGGCTGAAGGCCATTTCCCCAGCGCTCATCTCACCCATCTCTGAAGACATATGGAACAAATGCACGCCGAACGAACGCCGCATCGGATTCAGCAGTGGAACTTTGCCGCAGCAGGCATCCTCAAGAATGTGCATTAAGGCCCCCATCAGCCAGAACGCAACGCAGCTCCACAGCGCCCCCTCCCCTCCTCCCATCAGAACCGCAACAGAGGGAAGATTCCATTGCGCCCGGTAAAAGCAAAACAACGCCAGCAACAGCCATGGAACAAACCAGTGCGTAAACTTCCTGTGGTAGCGGTTACGTGTCCGTCGCGGAAAAAAACGCTCCAGAGTATCGGGCAGAGCAGCCCCCATCAGGCTGAAGACCGCGGCTAAAGGCGAGCCGGTTGTGCCGCCCACAGCCATGAAGGTGACCAGCCGGTGTCCCCGTCCGGTCATTGGGCGCAGCGCCTCAGACAGTCCGTCATCCGTGTCAGGAGCAGGGCCCCGACATTGGTCAGAACAATGCTGGCCCCAGTGGGCAGGTCCCAGATAACAGAGAGAATTATCCCCAAAGAAAAGCAAAAGATCGAGACGCCTGCCGACAAAAACACGAGCGAACGGAAACCGGCTGCCACGTGCCGCGCCGTGACAGCCGGCAGAATAATGAGGCTGGAGATGAGGAGCGAGCCCATCATCCTCATGCCCATCACCACCGTCAGTGCCGTGAGAGCAGAGATAAGGAGCTGGTAGAGCGGAACGCAGATACCGAGGGAACGGGCGTAATCCTCGCTGTACGTGATAAGGAACAGACGGTTGTAGAAGAGCAGGAACGCTGTGACGACAAGAAGCGCCAGCCCCGCGGAAACCGCCACGTCCCCCTCCGTTGTGGCCAGAAGACTGCCGAACAGGATGCCGTACACATCAGTATTCAGTCCAGACCCCAGCGCTGTGGCGAGGACACCAAGGGCCAGCGCCGCGGAGGAAGCAACGGCAATAGCGATATCCCCTCCAACCCGCCAACGCTGGCTGATGAACAGGATGGCAAAGGAGGCCAGAAGCACGACGGGGGCAGCCACCAGCAGGGGCGGCAGTCCCAAAGCCGCTGCCACGGAAAGCGAGGCAAATCCCACCTCAGACAGCCCGTGCCCAATGAGCGAATAGCGTTTCAGCACAAGAACAACCCCCAGCATGGAAGCACAGAGCGAAATCATCGCCCCGACGGCCATGGCCCGCAGTACAAAGGGGTAGGTCAAAAGCTCAAAAAAGCCAGCCCAGGTCATGCCTGTTCCTCCCCATACGATCTCAGAGGACCGGCAACAGACAGCCGGCCGTGCTCCATGAATGCCACACGGCCGGAAAGGGCCTCTTCCCCGGCGAAAGCCCGGACCTCATTCAGATTGTGCGTCACCATGAGGACGGCTGTCCCCTCCTCATGGCACCGGCGGCCCAGCAGGCCGTAAAGCAGGCGCCGTATAGCTGGGTCCAGCCCCGTGCAGGGCTCGTCCAGCAAAAGCAACCCCGTGTGCCCGGAGAGAGCACGGGCCAGAAGGACTCGCCGCATCTGTCCTCCGGAGAGCGTGCCCACCTCATGACGCGCCAGACTGGTGAGCCCAAAGTCTGCAATGGCCCTCGCCGCAGCCTTCCTGCCGGAACGGGAATAAAGAGGAAGCCGCCAGCCGGGACACTGCGTCCCGGTGAGGACTACCTCCCATACGGTGGCAGGGAAATCCCGATCCGCATCTTCCGACTGAGGCACAAAGGCCGCCCGTCCCCGCTCAACCCGTCCACCGGCCAGGGGAACAAGCCCGAGAATACCCCGGAGCAGAGAGCTCTTTCCTGAGCCATTGGCGCCGGCAATGCAGAGAAGTTCCCCCTCCTCCACGGCAAGCGACACCCCATCCACCACCACTGTCCCGCCATAGCGAATGGTGACGTTCTCCAGCTTCAGAGCCGTCATTGAGCCAGAGCCGGAATTAAAAGGTCGCGGTTGGACCTCATGATATCAAGGAACGTAATTCCTTCCGTCAGGTCCTCCCGGGTGACGTTGTGAGCCGCATGAAACATCAGGAGACCGGCCCCTGTCTGTTCCGCAATGGAACGCGCAATCTTCGGCTGAGAGAATTCATCGTGCAAAAGATAATGCACATCATGTTCCTTCATATACTGCACCACTTTCGCAACGCGCCGGATTCCCGGCTCATTCTCGCCATCATAGGCCGTCACCCAGTTCAGGCCGTAACGCCGGAGAAAATAGCGGCAGGCAAAACGCCCGCCAAAGACCAGCGTACGCCGTTTCGCCTTTGCAGTGATATCCCGGATTTCCTCATCCAGCTCCGCCAGCTGCGCCTTGTACGCCGACGCGTTCCTGAGATAAGTCTCCTTATTCTGCGGGTCCGCAGCGCAGAAACCAGCCGCAATGTTGTCCACCATCCGCTGTGCCATGGACAGGTCCAGCCAGACGTGAGGATCGAAAACATGATGATGTGGAACATGCCCTTCCTCATCCCCGGAGTGTCCGTCCCCGCTGCGCAGAAGCGGAATGCCCTCCGAAGCGTCCACGACTATCGGGCCCTCAAGACTCCGGGCAAGCCGCAGAGCCCAGGGTTCCATCTCCTTTCCCGTAAATACAAAGACATCCGCATCATTCATGAGCCGGACGTCCTGGGGACGCGGCTCGAAACTGTGGGCTTCTGCCTCGGGGGGCAGGAGCAGACGCACGTCCGCCAGATTTTCCCCCACCTGCCGCGCGAAGTCGTACACAGGGAAAAGAGTGCACACCGCCTGAACAGGTTCCGCCCCGGCGCAGGGTACAAAGCAGTTCAGAAAAGCCAGCAGCCATGCTGCAGCAAGTTTTCTCAAGAAAAGATACCTCCAACACACAGGATTCACTTATTTTCCCACGCAAAAGCGGCTGAAAATGGAGTCCAAAAGAGCTTCAGCACCGCCGCCCAGCCCCAGAAGGCGCTCCAGAGCCCCCCGGGCCTCACCCAGCAGTCCCGCAGCAACATCCTCTCCAGCCCCTCCAAGCACGGCAGCTTTTGCTTCGGAAACAGCGCGGGTACAGGCGCGTATCTCTCCAAGCTGCCGCGTCGTCACATTCAACCCCTCCTCCAGCACCCCTTCCCCCCGGGCAACGCTCAGGACAGCCTCCTTCAGGGCGCCTAAGCCCTCTCCCGTCCTGGCGGAAAGGCGGAGGATTGCCGCAGCCTCCGGCACAGCTCTCCGGACATCCTCCTCCGTGAGGGCAACAGGAAGGTCGGACTTGTTCAGCGTGACAACCGCTCCCCTGGGGATTTCCCGGGCTTCCCCCGGCTCCGGAGGACGTGAGCCGTCCAGCACCCACACAAGAACGTCCGCCGCTTCCATGGCCGCGCGGGCACGCCCGATCCCGCTGGCTTCAACGCTTCCTGGGTGCACATCCCGGAGGCCGGCCGTGTCCGTCAGGCGCACGGGGATTCCCGCACCCCACACAGCCCCCTCCTCAATGAGGTCGCGCGTCGTGCCCGGCTGGTCGGTGACAATGGCCCGGTCCTGTCCAAGAAGCGCATTCAGCAAAGAGGACTTCCCCACATTGGGACGCCCGCACAGCACAACACGCACTCCCTCCCGGAGCAGCACTCCGGCGGAGCAGCGTCCCTCCAGGAGGTTCAGTCTCCGGCTCAAATCTTCCAGAGAATTCAGAAGTTCCTCATCCGTCAACTGTGGGGGTTCTCCTTCAGGGAAGTCCAGCCCGATCTCCAGATCTCCCTGAAGGCGCAGTATCTCATCACGAATTTCCCGCGCAAAAGAGGACAGGGAGCCGGAAAGCGTACGGGCGGCGGAGCGCAGAGCCTCCGCGCTCCGGGCACGGATGACGCCCAGAACAGCCTCCGCCTGAGAGAGATCCAGCCGCCCGCTCAGGTACGCCCGCCGCGTAAACTCCCCCGGCTCGGCCAGACGGGCCGGAAAAAAGGGATGGCTGAGCAGCGTATCCAGACACATCCGGGCAACGAGCGTCCCTCCGTGGGTGTGAATCTCCACAATATCCTCCCCTGTGTAACTCCTGGGCGCAGCAAAATAAACAGCCAGAACCTGATCGATGGCCTGATCTGAGCCAGGGGCGTCAAGCAGAGAAGCAAGGCGCATCTCACGGGGAGGGGGAAAACCTGCAGGACCAAAACGCAGGACAGACTTTGCCAGAGGCACGGCGTCCGGACCGGAGACGCGCACCACTGCAATCCCGGCTTCCCCCCACGCCGTCGCGACCGCCGCTATCGTATCCGTTTTTATAAGGGCTGAGCGCGCAGCCATGCCTCAGCCTTGGCGAGGCTGTTGACATGACCGGTGCCCACGGCCATGTCCAGACCGTTCAGCAACTCTCCGACACGTCGTCCCGGCTTCATGTTCAGGAGGCTCATCACTTCCCGCCCCGTCAGGAAACGGCTGGCTCCCTCTGTCTGGAGTGCCACCGTGGCAAACCGCCGAAGCACCTGCCTGAGATTCCAGCGATTATCGTCCAGCACTTCACGGTAAGACCGGCCGAAATCCTCAGCCAGCGCGACGCACTCCGCAAACTCCAGCGCCACCTCCACCGCGGTGGGGCTGTATTCCAGCACGACGGAGCAGAAAGCCTCCTCGCTCCAGGGCTCATAGAATTCCGGATAGTTTTTGATGATGGCCGTCACGGCAGTGATCGTCTCCGAGGGGATGTTCCAGCGGGTGAGATAGTCCGCGACGAGACGCTCTGTCCTTTGACAGTCCCACCTCTCAAGGGACCGTGCCCCGACGAGGCTCAGCAGTCCGGCCAGAATAAAAGCCTCGTTCTGCGCAAGTTTATTGGTAACCAGCCGGGACTCAATGACCTTAAGCGTTGCCGTAACATGGTCGAAAAGCGGGCAGCCCGTTTCGTCCTTCACACGTTTGAGTTCTTCAAGGTCCGGGAGGAAGAACGGCAGCAGCCCGTAGGAGTCGCAGAGCATGATAAAACGCCAGGGATGCCGCCTCATACCGCGGACAACCTCCCGGCCCCAGCGCTCCGGCGCAAGGTTCTTCAGGCGCTCGGGGTGCTTGTCCAGAAAACGACGGACGTCGGAGTCTGTTTTCCAGAAAACATCCATCTCAAGATCTGCGGCAAAGCGCAGCATTCGCGCTACGCGCATGGGATCGTCCTTTATCAGCTCAATGTTGTCACCGGTGAGACGAAGGACCTTGTTCCGGATATCGAGACGCCCGCCAAAAGGATCCACCACACCGCCGTCGCTGCGTATGGCGATAGCCTCAATGCTGAAATCCCTGCGCGCCAGGTCATCCTCGATGGAATCGCCACGAAGAGGCAGCCCCTTGAACTTAATCGGAATGCCCATGCCCTCAAGGGTGCCGCGCAACACGGGAAAAGGGCCTCGTTGATCGACCGTGCCGCCGGTCACCCTGGCCACCTCATCCAGATTCTGGGTGTCAAGCGCCAGCGTCAGGACCGTGGGCTGTTCTCCCATCTCGATCATACGGACCGTATTGCCAACCAGCCATGCCTTGACGCCAACCTCCTCGACCGTCTTGAGCAAATTCATGTAGTCCCTCATCCCTGCAAGCACCAATCCTTTCATTTCCCATGAGGCCCGAGAATTTTTAAACCCCAAAGACCGCCGGACTGCCTTATTATAACGCTTCTGAAGAAGATACCTCCTTCAGCTCCGATCCTTTCCATCCCCGATAAAAGCATGGCCCTGCATACGCAGAAAGAAGATTACCCCAAGTACGGTCCACATAATCAGGAACAGCCACGATTCCCGTCCCATGGCGCAATCCAGTTTGGGGAAGGGAATCAGGAGCAAAATCGCGAAAAAGACGGAGAAAGCGCATCCCAAAGTTCCAAAAATTTCAATGTCCATACGCCCCTCTTCACGGGCGTACTTCCGTGCCGCGAGTGACGTATATCCAAAGCTGATGGCCCCGCCGATCGCCGACATATCCACAGCCCAGCTCAACACAGTCCGTCCCAGGAAGGGGGCAACCATAGAGACCATCATACAGAAGAATGTCGCGTTGGCTGGCACTCCGCGTCGGGTCAGGACGGCAAACCATGGAGGAAGCATTTCATCCTTCGCCATGCTGTACAGCAGGCGGCTCGTCACGATATAGAAACCGATAATACTGGACAGAGCGGCTGAGATTGAGATAACCGTCCACAGGACGGATCCCACACTTCCCATCAGCCTGTGCGCGGCAAAGGCCGTGGGCACTGACGCCATCCCTCCAAGGTAAGGAAGACCGTAGATGTATTCCACCCAGGTCGCGTAACCCACAGGAATGGCCAGCGCCGCCATAAGCGTCAGAGCAATGTAGAAAAAAGCTCCGCACAGGATGGTGGTGTCCATGATAACCTTTGCCCCCTCCATGGAGAAGTTCGACTCATGGGAAAGCTGGGGAACCACTTCAAAACCGACAAAAGCCCATGGAGCGATGGCGAAGACGGAGAACATCTGAAGGAAGATGTTCAGATTCGTGCCGGGATGAAACAGGGGGCCCAGGTCCTCGTGCAGGACCTTGCCTGGGTTCATTATGGAGCCAACCACCATAACCAGCACACCGATAAGCTGAATAAGAACAAGCACAATCTGGATTTTTCCCACCGTGCGGATGTTCAGCGCGGAGATAAAAGCGAAAACAATCAGCGCAGCGAGCGCCACCAGAATCTCACCCAGATAAACATCGTTTCCCCCAATGACGTAGCGGAAACCAAACTGAATCAGGTCATTCGCTATAGTCCGCACTATAGGCTGAAAAGCCGTCGCGTTGAGCGGAATGATGCAGATATAGCAAAAGCCCAGGAACCATGCACAGATAAAACCGTGCAGTTTTCCAAACGCTTTCTTGGCATACAAAAAAGGAGCCCCCACATCCGGGAACCTGTGGAGCATATAGTAGTAACAATAGGAAATAATCATCATGACGAACGCCCCCATCTCGATGGCGAACATCGAGCCCAGAGGGCCGGCACGTTTCAGGAAGGTCGTCCCAGGCATAAAGAAGGAACCCCAGCCGATGAGGCAGCCAAAAGTTATTGCCCAGACGCTGTAAGGATTCAGGCCACGATTAAGTTTCTTTTCGTTCTGTGTCGTTATTTGCTCAGGTTTTTTTGTCATGATAACGATTCTCTTTCGCTTCGGCAACTAGGCGCAGCAGTTCTTCTGACGTTGTTTTAAGAAAAAGACAGCCCCTGTCGCGGACCACAGAGCCAGACAGATATAGGCTTCCGGCGCAATGGAACAGTCCAGCGCAGGGATTGGGACCAGCAGGAAAAAGGCCACCCCCGCAGAGAGCAGAAATCCCAGCGTCCCCAGGATCACAATATCCTTTCGCCCCTCCTGAAGCGCAAATTTTCTCGCTGCGAGACACGTACAGGCCATACAGCCTCCCCCTCCTATGCTGGCCATATCAAAGGCCCATCTCTGAATGTTTCTCCCCATGAAGAGCATAAGGATGGAGACAGCCATGCAGAACAGGTTTGCACGGAAGGGAACGTTGTTCCGGTTCAGCTGCGCAAACCAGCCTGGCAGCATACGGTCTCTTCCCATGGAGTACAGCAGACGACTCGTGGCGGCATAGAAGCCGGTGATGCACGCCAGCATGGCACTCACCGCAGAAGTACCCCACACCCAGAGCCCCGCCTCCCCCAGAAGATGGTAAGAAGCAAAAAGCGTGGGCATGGAGGTGATCCCCCTTTTGTTGGGCAAATCATAGATATACCCCCTCCAGTCCAGGTAGCCAACCGGAACCGAGGCCGCCAGAAACACCAGGGAAATGAAGACGAAGGCACTGCATACAAGACTGATGTCCATGATGACCTTTACCCAATCGGGGGAGAACTTTTTCTCCTCAGTAAACTGCGGAATGGTGTTGAACCCCATGAAGAGCGGCGGAGCGATGACTGCCACCGCGATAATCTGCAGAGACACGCTCCCGTCCGTCTGGAACATGGGATAAAGATTGCCTGTGAGCGACCTGGGCTGGAAAAGCACGGACAATACCATGCCCAGCACACCGCCCAGCAGAAGGACGGCGAGCATGGCCTGGATTTTCCCCATGACATCAACTTTCAGCGCCCCAAGGAGCGCAAACAGCACCAGCGCAATAACGGCCAGAATCATCTCACCCATATAGACATCATAGTCAGCCACAATATAGTGAAACCCAAATTGAAACTTATCCCTGAACAACACGCGCCCCATCAGCCCCAGGGCCGTGGCGTTAAGAGGGATGGCGCACAGATAGCATAACCCCAGAAACCAGGCACAGACAAAGCCCACACCCCTTCCGAAGGCTTTTTGAGCAAAGACGTACTCCCCACCGCTGACAGGGATTTTTTCTGACATGTAGTTATAGCAGAGGGAAATCAGCAGCATGGCGAACAGCCCAATCTGAATCGCGATCATGGATCCCAGCGGGCCCGCCCGCTTCAGAAAGAAAGGCCCGGGCAGAACAAAAGCAGCCCACCCGATGGTGCAGCCAAACGCCAGCGCCCACACGTTAAAAGGCGTCAGCCTTCGTTCAAGCCTCTTCTTCTCCATTCCGCATTTATCCATCCGCATTCCCTTTCATTTATTCTGCGGCAGTTTGTCTGTCTTTTAGATTATATCACGGAGGTCTGTGATATACTTATTATCAGCTGGAAATCAGGCAAGGGACCGTGAAGGGGAGATAGATTTTGGCAGATACGGTTTGGATTGAGGCGACGATGCTGCCCTTCCTGCTGGTGTTTGGCGTTTCGTTGTCAAGCCGGTTCGCGACGTCGGTGGACGTCAACCGGCGGTTCCTTGCTCTGGTTTGGTCCACCCTTTTGGCCGCAGCCATGGATGTCACGCTGCGCTTTCTCTATATTCTCATGCCGGTCTCCCATCCTCTTGTGGAGACAGTGTATGACATCAGCGTAAATACAGCAGCCTATTGTCTTCTGCGTTATGTTCTGGCTTACGTTCATCAGGGGGAACAGCGCTGGATGAAGTACAATACCATCATCCTGCACGCAAGCATCCTGTTGCTGTCCCTCCACTTGTTCCTGAGTTTCAGCGCCTTCCGCAGTCCGCTGTATGCTGTGATGGCATCCGGCCCCGCGCTCTTTTTCACGATTGAGGCATTCCTCCTTCAGCTCATCTATCAAAGATACTACGGCAACGGCCAGTTCATTGTGATGAACCTTCTGTTTATGCTCCTGCTGGACGCTTTTGTGATTCAGTACGTTCTCCAGCAGGACTACCCGGTTATCTACGTAGTGGCAACGGTGCTGCTCTTTATTACCTTCTTTTACCTTGAAGCTCCCACCTACCGTCAGCTCGTGCTGGCCGGAAAGATGGAGGAGGACGAGAGGGCCAAGGCGGAGGAGTCCATCCGGCAGACCAACCTGGCCAACCAGGCCAAAAGCAACTTTCTCGCCAACACCTCCCATGAGATCCGCACCCCCATGAACGCAATTCTCGGCATGAATGAGATGATTCTGAATGAGATCAAGGACCCGGAGATGTCTCTGGCTGCCCAGGACGTTCAGAAGGCCGGCCAGCACCTTCTGAATATCATCAACAACATTCTGGACATCTCGAAGATCGAGTCCGGCAAGATGGAACTGTTCACAGAGGATTACTATCTGTGGCGACTCATCAAGGAGTGGGAGGAATTCACCTACAAGGATATTGAGAATACGTCACGAAACAGGGACGTGAAACTCCTCCTTGACGTGGACACGTCTCTGCCCAATCACCTTCATGGGGATGTCCTGCGCCTGCGCCAGATTATAAACAACATCCTTGACAATGCGGTAAAATACACCCAGAAGGGCTCCATCACGCTGGGCATACACGGGGAGATGAAATCGACTTCCCGTATTCTGCTGAAGTTCGTCATCTCCGACACCGGCATTGGAATTCCCAGGGAGGGGCTGGATCGTATTTTTGAGCCCTTTGAACGCATGAACATTCTGGAGACCCGGGACGTTCTGGGGGCGGGGCTGGGTATGCCGCTGGTGAGACATCTGGTGAAGCTCATGGGCGGCACGATTGAAATTGAAAGCGAGTATGGGCTGGGAACGCAGGTGAGGGTGGAGATTCCGCAGCTTTTGGTATCCGGTTCGGACGGCACCATCGCTGAGTACGAGGTGCAGCTGAAGGAAGAAAATGAAAGGAAGGAAGCCCTTCAAAGCAAATCGGATGAGAACGCGGAGGAAGCGGAAAAAGACGAGGGGCCCTTCAGTTGTCCCAATGCCCATATTCTGGTTGTGGACGATACGCCGGTGAATCTCGTTGTGGCGAAGGGGATGCTGACTTCGACCAAGGCTCAGGTGGATATGGCGGAGTCCGGCGAGGATGCACTGAAAGCAATGGAAGCAAAGCATTATGATGTGGTGTTCCTTGATCATAAGATGCCGGGTATGGACGGCGTGGAGACATTGAAGAAGGCACGCAGCCTGAAAAACACGGAAGGAACCGTATTCGTGGCGCTGACTGCCAATGCTGACGCCCGGGCGCAGTATATCGATCTCGGTTTTGACGACTACCTGCCGAAGCCATTCAAGAGCGAGGCGATGGTCGCCATTCTGCGGGCGTATCTGAAGAAAGTAAACTGAGGCGTTTCAGGCGGGGTGAAACTCCTGCTCGGGTGTTTTCTGTCCAGTGGAGTTGACAAAATTACAGTAAATTATGATAAGATAAATATAAAGTTTTATAAATTAAGGAGGAGTTATCGTGAAGTCTCTGAAGAAGATTTTTGCGCTTACCCTGGTTATGGTCATGGTTCTTGCGTTGGTTGGGACAGTCTATGGTAAAGACTATCCCAAGAAGGACATCTATGTCATCTGTCCCTGGGGCGCCGGCGGCGGTACGGATGCGTGTTTGCGTGCGCTGTGCCAGGCCATGGGAGAGGAACTGGGCGTGACCCTGACCGTCGATAACCTCACAGGCGGCGGCGGGATTATTGGTCATGAGGCCATTGCCAATGCGGAACCCGATGGATATACCATTGGCATGATTACCTTCGAGTTGAGCACCTATTCTTCTCTGGGCACCAATCTCACCTATGAGAAATACGATCTGCTCGGCCGGGTCAATACGGACGCCGCCGCTCTGTCCGTCAACGCCAAGTGGGCTGCGGAGCATGGCATCACCGATCTGGCGTCCTTTGTTGCCTACGCGAAGAAG
>JAILIX010000094.1 GCA_024695065.1 Fretibacterium sp.
ACGGCGTCTCCATGGACGTGACGGTCGCGGACGCCTCGACGTACGACATCGTGTCCAACAAGGGCGGCGGCGGCTGCAGCGGCGGCTTTGCGGGGATCTCCGGGCTTCTGGCTCTGGCCTTTGTCCCGGCGGCGCTGCGCCGCAGGGTCAGGAAGTAAAAAAAGGGGTCCGGGGGCTTTGCCCCCGGGCTTCAGGAACAGGAAACGGAATTAAAGGCAACAGCCAGCCCCCGCCGCGGTTTCGCGTCGGGGGCTTTCTTTGTGAGGGGTCCCGCTCCGGCGCCAAAATGAACCGGCAAAATGCACTGGAGGGAAAAGAACGCGGCATAGCCGCAGTTCACGACTGTGCCGCGTTTCAGGATGACAAACACTCAGAGCTGCCCCCCGGCAGGGAGGTCTTTTTTTCAGTTATCCCAGATACTTCTTCAGTGTTGCGCGGACCGCGCCGGGGCCGGCAATGAGTTCCCGGAACATCCCCTCCACCTTGTCCGCAAGCCCCACATCCTGAAGGCTGACGCCGAACAGACGGGCATTGGTCAGAATGGGCCGCGCGGCCGACGCGCTCTCAGGCGCTCCCAGCTTCACAGAGGACAGCGCCGACTGAAGCTCCGACAGCATCGGGTCCGTGCTGACCGCCATCTCCGCGCCCTTGTCGTCCACCCCCAGCAGATAACGAAGCCAACCGGCCAGCGCCAGCGGGATAAAGGTCAGCTCAGCGGGGTTCAGCTTCGGGTCCGCGGCGTAGCTCTTCAGCGTCTCGCCGAAGCGGACGGGGACCTTCTGGCTCGTGTCCGTGGCAATGCGCTGCGGCGTGTCGGGCATAAAGGGGTTGGGCAGCCGCTGAGTCACCACCTCGTCGATAAAGGCGCGAGGGTCCAGAATGCCCGGGTTTGTCACGACGGGCAGCCCCTCCACGTACCCAATACGCTCCACCAGCGCCTTCAGCTCCTTGTCCCCCATCTCGTCCGCAATCTTCTCGTACCCCAACAGGCAGCCGTACACCGCCAGCGCCGTGTGAAGCGGGTTGAGGCAGGTGGTGACCTTCATGCGCTCGGTCTTGTTCACCGTCTCGCGGTCCGCCATGTAGACCCCCGCTTTCTCCAGAGGCGGCCGGCCGTTGGGGAAGCGGTCCTCCACCACAAGGTACTGCGGCACCTCCGCGTTGACGAAGGGCGCGATGTAGGTGTGCCGGGCCGTGATGACGGGGGCCATGTCCTCCACGCCCAGCGCCGTCAGCTCCTTCTCCACGGATTCCGCGGGGCGGGGCGTGATCTTGTCGATCATGGTCCAGGGGAAACTGACCTTCTTCTCGTCGGACAGCCATGCCACAAAGGCCTTATCCACAAAACCCTTAGCCTCCCAGCCCTGAGCAATCTCCATCACGCTGGCCCGCAGCTTCTCGCCGTTGTGGCTGCAGTTGTCCATGCTGACCACGGCGATGGGCGCCGCCCCCGCTTTGAACCGCTCCAGCAGCAGCGAGGCCGTCACGCTCATGGCGTGGCGGGGTTTGTCCGGCCCCTTCTCCAGGTCCTCCGCCACGACGGACATCAGCTCGCCCTTCATATCCCGCAACGCATAGCCCTTCTCCGTGATGGTGTAGCTCACCATCTGGAGGGACGGGTTGACAAAAATCTTCCGCAGGGCGCTCCACTCCGCAGCGTTTGAGCTGTCCGCCCGGATGCCCCGCGCGATGGAGGCGATGACGGCCTTGTCCGTGGTCCCGTCCGGCTTCAGACTCACCATCAGCGTCATGCTGTCGTGAGGCTCGTAAATCTTGTCGATAATCTCGTAGTCAAAGGTCTCCGCCGCAAAGATGCCCCGATCCGTCAGCCCCTGGTCAAGAAGCCGCTGCTGGAGCCCGGCGATAAAGCCGCGGAAGATGTTGCCCGCGCCGAAATGTACCCAGATGGGCTTTGCCTCCGTCGCGGCGCACATGGCCTTCCAGTCGTGCTTCGGCAGCGCAACGCCCGCCTTTTCCCAGGCAGACCGGTCCTGCAGTCCCTGATAACTGAGCTTCATGCCCGCTCCCCCTTTTCAATGGCTTCCCACAAACCGTTGAGGTATGTTGCGCCCAGCGCCCGGTCATACAGCCCGTAGCCGGGGCGGGCTTTCTTCGTTCCGTCGGCCTCATCCCAGATCATGCGGCCGTGGTCGGGGCGGACGTAGGTATCCGGGCAGGTGTCATAGATGGCCTTCATGATGGCGTACATATCCAGGTCCCCCGTTGAGGACAGGTGGGACGCCTCGCGGAAGTGGTGGTGCCCAAGGAACTTGACGTTCCGCACGTGCATGGCGCCAATGCGGTCCATCTTGCCGAAATGCCGGATGATGGACGGGATGTCGTTCTCCGGGTTGGAGCCCATGGACCCCGTGCAGAGGCACACGGAGTTCGCCGGGGAGTCGTGCAGGGCGATGATTTTATCAAAGTCCGCCTGGGTATGGGCGATGCGCGGCAGTCCAAAGATGGGCCACGCAGGGTCGTCGGGGTGACAGGCCATGCGGACGCCCACCTCCTCGCACACGGGGATCACCGCGTCCAGGAAGTACTTGTAATTCTTCCGCAGCATATCCGGCGTCATGCCCTCATACTGCTTCAGCGTCTGCTCAAGGATTGCCAGCCGCTCCGGCTCCCAGCCGGGAAGCGAGAAGCCCTGAGAGCCCTCGGCAGTCTTTTTGACAATCTCCAGCGGCCCCATCGTGCCCAGGTCCTTCTCGTCGAAGTACAGGCTGTTGGAGCCATCCTCCGGAATGACGCGGGCCAGGTCCGTGCGGAGCCAGTCAAACACAGGCATGAAGTTGTAGATGATGACCTTCACGCCGTGCTTCGCCAGATTGCGGATGGTAGCGATGTAGTTCCCGATGTACTTGTCCCGCGCCGGCAGGCCCGTCTTGATGTCCTCGTGGATGTTGACGCTCTCGATGACCTCTAGCTCCAGCCCCCCGGCGTGGACCTCGTCCACGAGGGCCTTGATCTCCCCTTCCTCCCACAGGACCCCAGCGGGCTTGTCCAGCAGGCCCATCAGCCCGGTCATGCCGGGAATCTGCCTGACGTACCGCAGCGGAATGGGGTCAGCAGCGCTGCCGTACCAGCGAAATGTCATCTTCATGATGATTGACTCCTCCTCAATTTAAGGAAAGATAATTGAACAACTGCCCGGAACAGGGTCAAAAGCCCTGAGGCTCCTGTTTCCGTCCCCTGATCCATGTGATCAGGACCACCATCAGCACCAGCGCGGCGCCGAGAATATCCGACATCACGCCGGGAAGCACCATGCAGATTCCCCCCGCAAAGGAGAGAAGCCGCAGAGGCATGGACAGCGGCCCGTTCAGGTAACCGATAAATCCTCCGCCAATGCCCGCCAGCCCCAAAATGGCCGTCACCACCATGGGGAGGGCCTCCAGGAAACTGCCCCCGATCATGATCATTTTGGGGTTCAGGGCGAACATATAGGGAATCAGGAAAGCGGCAATCGCCAGTTTGGTGGCGTTGACCCCCGTCCTGAAGGCGTTGCCCCCCGCAATCGCGGAGCCCGCGTAGGCCGCCAGAGCCACGGGCGGCGTGATGTCCGCAACGATGCCGAAATAGAAGCAGAACATGTGGGAGGCAAGGAGCGGAACACCGGCCCGGATCAGGATAGGGGCCGCGATGGTGGAGGTGACAAGATAATTCGACGTGGTGGATACCCCCATGCCCAGCACCAGGGAGGTCAGCATGGCGCACACCAGCGACAGAAAGACGCTGTTGCCCACCAGCCCGAAGATGCCCGTGCCAATGCGCTGCCCCAGCCCTGTCAGGGTCACCATGCCGATGATAATCCCCGCCGTGGAGCAGGCGGTGGCCACGGAGATAACGCTTCGGGCCGCCTGGGGCAGGGCGGTGAATATCTGGAGGAAGGGGATCCGCGTCCCCCTGCGCAGATAGGGAACGATGACGCAAATCAGGCACCCCCACAGGGCCGAGCGGGTGATGGTGAAGCCGGAGAGCATGAGATAAATGATGGCCAGCAGTGGAAGCAGCAGATGCCCCTGTTCCTTCAGCAGGGGCCAGAGCCTGGGAAGCTGTGCCATGGGAGTGCCCTTCAGCCCCAGACGTTTGGCCTCCAGATGAACGGATATCCAGATGCCCGTGAAGTACAGAAGCGCGGGGATGAGGGCAATCATCATAAGCTCCCGGTAGGGAACATTGCAGGTCTCAGAGATCAAAAAGGCCGCGGACCCCATGATGGGCGGCATAATCTGCCCTCCGGTGGAGGCGGCCGCCTCCACCGCCCCGGCAAACTCCGGCGCATAGCCCAGAGACTTCATCATGGGGATGGTGAAGGAGCCTGTGGACACCGTGTTCGACACGGAGGAGCCGGAGACCGTCCCCTGAAGGGCGGATGAGAGCACCGCCACCTTGGCGGGCCCCCCCGCAGCCCATCCGGCCAGGGAATTCGCCAGGTTGATGAAGAACTGGCCAATGCGGGTTTTCTCCAGAAACGCCCCAAAGAGAATAAACAGGAAAATGTAGGTGGCACAGACGCCCAGGGGGTTGCCGATGACGCCCTCCGTGGTGATGAACAGATGGGTGATGACCCGCTTCAGGCTGAATCCCCTGTGCTGCAGGAAACCGCCCATGTAATTGCCCACCATGCCATAAAGGAAGAAACACACGGCAATAATGACGATGGGCGGCCCCACCACCCGCCAGCAGGCCAGCAGGACAAGGGCAATCCCCAGCCCCGCCATGATGGTATCCGGAAGGGTGTAACGCCCGGCCCGAAACTGCAGCGGCTTGTAGTTGAGGATGAAATAAGCCGCCACACACAGCACCAGCACTGCCAGCATACAGTCATACCAGGGCAGTCTGCGCCGGTCGGACCGGGCGGTGGCAGGGTACAGGATATAGGCCATGGAGATGGCCAGCCCAAGGTGCGTGTAGCGGAGAATCTGAAGCGGGACCTTGTTGGAGAGGGAGGCGTAGAGCTGAAACAGCGCCCACGCCGTTAAAATCGCCCCAATGACGAGGTTCCCTCTCGCAGAAAAGACCTTGTACTTCGACTCCCGATCCAAGCCCTCTAACTTTGCCTCTTCGCTTATTCCCGGCATTTTATTTCAGATAATCGGGGACAGCGATGCCCTTCTCCTCATAGTACTTCCGCGCACCGGGGTGAAGGGCGCTGGGAATACCCGAAAGGGCACCCTCCAGGCTCATGAACTTCGCCTTGGCGTTGATCTCGGCAATAGCGGGAAGGTTCTCATAAATGGTCTTCGTCAGCGCGTAAATGCTGTCCTCGGAGAAACTGTCCAGGCAGATCAGCATGCACTTCACCGCCACGCTGGTCACGGGATGCCCCAGATTATACTCATCCGACGGCGTGGTGAAGGAGGAGTAGAAGGGATATTTCTTCACCAGAGCGTCCACATGCTCCTGGTCCAGGGTCAGGACGTCAATCTTCCCGGTGAGGGAGAGCTCCATCACGTTGCCGTTGGGGAAACCGGAGCAGAGGAACATAGCATCAAAGGTTCCGTCCTGCACGCCATTTTTCGCCGTCACCTGGTCGGCGAAGGTCTCGTTGATGTCGTCATAGGTCATGCCGTAGGCCCCGAGGATCTGGCGGGCAGCCACCTCGTAGCCGGAGCCCACCGCGCCGACGCAGATGTTCTTGCCCTTCATGTCGGAGATAGACTTGATGTTCGCGTCCTTGCGGACCACGATCTGCACCATCTCAGGATAGCAGGCGGTGATGGCCCGGAGATTGGGGATGGGGTCGCCCTCAAACAGCTCGATGCCCGTGCGGGCGTAGTTATAGACATCGGACTGAATCATGGCAAACTCGTTTTCCCCGGCCCCCAGCAGGCGGGCGTTCTCGGTGGAGCCCCCTGTGGCGGTTACGGTGAGGTTGGCGCCCGTGACGTTGTTGACCACGGATGAGAGCGCGCTGCCAAAGCTGTAATAGTTCCCGGTGGCGTTGGCAGTGGCCATGAGGTAGGAGCCGGAGAACTCCGGCACAGCCAGAGCGGCACCGGCAAAGGACGCGGACAGCGCGAGAGCGAGAAGAACGGACAGATAACGTTTCATAAAGACATCCTCCTTATTGAATATTCACGAAAAAAGGTATTCGCTACCCCTAAATTATTTACATCGGCTGTGGATTTGTCAAGTTTCAGCCTCCCGCTGCCTCCCCGGAAACCGGGGCAGGCTGTCCCCGATACAAATCCCCCCGGTCCTGCGGGGCCGGGGGGATTAAACAGTTTCAGGCTAAAACCTGTTAAGCCTATTTGCTGCCAAAAAGATCACTCAAGATTATCTGAATGATTTGATTGCCGCCCAGGCCAGGCATAAGCTCCATACTCATGAGCAGTCTGCTGATAGCCTGCATCTGCCCACTCATGCCGCCGAGGAGAGATCTTAATTTCATCAGGTCAGCCTGATCAGCGACATCAGCGACCAATTCAGGCGTGTCAGCGCCGGTAAACTGCACTCCCAAACGTGCGTGGTAGTAGTTAGCGATTTTGCCGGCCAACGCTCTCACATCTCCAGCCTTAGTCACACTCTTGTTCAGGTAAACAGCAGGATTGGCAGCCTTGAGGAGCTCGTTGAGTTTCTCAACATTGCTCTTAACGGTCTCTTCCGTTGCATCCGTCCCCGTGGAATAGTACTTATTCATGGCGACCACATCAAGGGAATCGCTCTGCTTAATCTCTATCCTGTCCCCAACATTCAAAGACGACGAATTCACGATCAATGCGCTGGACTGGATGTCATTCGAAACCGTGACAGTCACATTCGATTTCTGGCTGAAAAGCGTCTTGATCTTCTCAGACCCCTTTTTGCGGTACACATCCAGCTCAGAAACCCCGTTGACAGAGTTTTCATCGGCAGACGTGACCGTACTTGTCATATCAATCCCCACAGTGTAATCTTTGTTGTCCTGCGGATAGAGCGTAGACTTTAATGTGACTGTATGCGGACTGTTCTCGTAGACCACGGAACCATCGGTTTTATTGGGATAATCGACCTCTACTTTGCTTTCCATCAACGTCACGTCGTTGTACGTCATTTTGATATCAAAGGAAACGGGGACTTTGTAACATAAGAGATACCGCGTAACGTCTTCTGATACAGCATTAAGGATAGCGGACGCTCCTAATGACGTCTGATAGTATCCCTTCTCCGAAGCCGGGGTTACCGTGAGTTTTGTCACGTGACTGTCGCCGCTTGTGATGGTCAGCTGGTAATCACTCTGCTTGTTTTTAAACGATTTGACCTTACCCTGCTTCACCTTAACATGCTTATTGGTCATGGCATCAATCAGCAGAGCCTTTTCAAATAAAGGATTACCATCCAAATCCATAGAGTTACTACTATCTGCCGACACTGTCCAGAATATAGCCGTGTCCTTGATAAGGGAGATATCTGTGCTGAGTGCCACGTACTGACGGACGATGTCATCAATAGCGGTGACAATCTTTTTATCACTGGAAGCACTCTGGGCAATATCCTCAAGATCCTCGATAACGCAGTGGACCGCCTCTTTAAACTGATTCCTGTAAAAAGCGGCCTTTCCTTCGTTCGTTGTGACCTCTTTGACGGTAATCTGGAAATCGTTTTTCAGTGCGTACTCAACGCCGCCAACCTCAACGGAGGGCAGCGTGCCGTCAAGGGTCAGCAACCCGCTGGAAGTGTCAAGAGTGACCGTCAGCTTGCTGGGGAACGTAAACGTCCAGTCTGATCCGGACTGTGAATACGTGACCTTCTCGGAGGATTCACTGTAAATGCCAGACCCCTTATCACTGGACAGCGTGCAACTGAAAGCCGCCTGTGTCGTTTTCTCTCCCGCCACATACGCGTCCCCTTCTGTGAGCTCCCCGCCCACCTGCAGCGAAGCCTTATCCACGCTCAAAATGACATCCCCGTCTGGCCCCGTGCCCGTCACGGTTCCGCCCGTC
>JAILIX010000113.1 GCA_024695065.1 Fretibacterium sp.
ATTGAAAAAGGTCTTCATCGGTTGCTTTTGAAGGAAAGCCAGGTCTTCTTCAGACAGCGATTTGCCCTCATGTTTTCCTGCTATGACAACGCCGGAGTCGAAGAACAGGTCAAAGAGCCCGTCATTGCCCACCTGAAAGGAGGAGAGCGCATTATTCAGAGAGTTGTGGGCAACAGAGAGACTCCTCTTTGAAATAACTCCCACCTTTCCCAGGGCGCTGAGTTCTCCCTGCGCGTAGAAAATGCTGTTGTAGGCCCTTCGGAGATTTCTGGAGGCGGCTTCCAGCGTGTTATGAGCTTCCTGTTCAGCAGTGTGGGTCTGCATTGCAAAGGAAAACAGGGAGTTGAGCACCAGTATCGTCACCGTAACAATAAAAAGCCAGGACTGAAATCTCTCCAGAACATGAACCTCGTCTTTCTTCCTTGTTTTGAAGGGATTTTTCCATTCCCCCTCGCAGATTTTAAGCACAAGAGAGGAGGCTGCCAGCCCCAGGCCGGTGAACGTAATCATCGGGCCGGAACAGGTGTAGACCACAAAAAAAGCCATATTCATATCATCCCGGTGGGTGATGAGCACGAAGTACATATGGAGGACCTCCATAACCGCGCCCATGAAGAAAGCAAAGGTTGGGGATATCTTTTTTCGTTTGAAAAGGGCAACAGACAGGAAGGCTGCCAGGAAACCCGCCAGACAGGTGGAGACGCTGCACGCAATCCGGGTATAGGCTCCAAACTCCCAGTACGTCCCGGCAATGTAGCGCTCAATGCCGCCAATCAACCCGGCAAGAATCCCGGAAAGGGGGTCGAAGAAGAAACCTGCTGTCAGTGGGCCAATGTCACGCACGTTCAGCACCATGTGAGCGTAGTCCACCCCACAATGGGTGGACAATACCGAGCAAAATCCATAAACCAGGCCGACAAAGACTTTCAGGAGCAGCGAGAGTTTACGGTCTTTCAGCAACTTCCAGAGAAGCCAGGTCAAAAACACATAGAGCACTGTTACCGCTGACATTTTGATAATCATAACGGTCATCAGTCATACGCCCCTTTTTCCCAACATTTCTCTCATGTATTATTCAACGGTTACGCGTCACGCCATAAAGAGGCAGACGTGCAGCATCATTCTGCCGATTTTATCCCCCCGCCGATAAGAATAACACTCCGGTGTCTCCGCGGTGTTCAGTCCGGAGACAAAAATATTATGAGGGGCAATCCCGCATTCTAAAAGCTGCCTTTGGAGCTCTCCGGCAAGGTCGAAATAATAATGCCCGTCCGATTCCCGCACGTTCTCCGGGTGGAAGGCCGCCAGCCCTCTCTCCGTCCACTCCTCCAGCTTCCGGGGATAGTCCTCTCCTCCGATGCAGGGCCCCACCCAGGCCGATGCGGAGGCCGACGCATCCCGTCCCATGACCTGCTCAACTCTCCGGAGCCCGGCACGCACAATGTTCTGTACTGTTCCCTTATAGCCGGAGTGGAGCAGCAGCGCCCACGGACGGTTATGCCGCGTCCACTCCTCCGAAGGGAGGATGAGGACCGGAGCGCAGTCCGCAAAACGCAGCGAGGCCTCAACATCAAGGGAAGCCAGCAGAATGCCGTCGGCCTCCGGCCGGGCGGGCAACGCACAGAACGGCGCGGCCTCGACAATCTCAACCCCGTGGACCTGCCTGGGAGCAATCAGCGGCCGCCGGGCCTCCCCCGCCCGTGCAAGGTGATCCTGAATCACTTCCATATTGCCGTCATACCCGTCCATCAGCGGCCCCCGCATGTAGAAACGCACACGGGCAAAAGGGACCTCCGGCAGAAAGCGGAGAACGTTTCCTGCCGACTCGTGTTCCAGACGGAAGTTTCCAGTGTCTGCTGTCCTCTTTTTAAAGAGCATCATCACAAGGCCCCCTCCTTCAGCATCGCCCGCAGCCTTGGCCGTATCCAGCCAATGAGGTAAAGACTCCCGCAGACTAAGACGCCGTCGTTCCCGTCCAGCGCAGCCCGAACGGCCTCCAGCGGGGAGTCAAAAGAGCGGGGATTGCCTCTCCACGAAACCCTTTTTGCCGCCTCCTGCAGTTCCACGGCGGGGAGACACCGGGCCATACCGGGGACCTCTGCCGCATACAGCATGGGGTTCAGTCCGCTAAGAAGGGACAGACAGGCCCCATACTCCTTGTCCCGCATCGCGGCATAAACGACGCCCCATTTTTTTCCAGGCCAGAGCTCCGCAGCGCTGTTCACCAGCTTTGCGACTCCGTCGCGGTTATGTCCCCCGTCCAGCACAATCAGGGGATCCCGGGAGAGGACCTCAAGACGGCCCGGCCAGCACGCGTCCTTCATCCCCTGCCGGATAGACTCCGGCGTCACACAGCTCAGTGCTTCCCCTGCACTGGACAGGGCCAGAAGGGCCAAAGCCGCGTTGTTGAGCTGGTAACGCCCCGCCAAACGGGTTTGGATATTACTCAGGGTCAGGCGGGAAGAACAGAAGTCAAAGGCGCAGCCCTCCGGCCCCACGCTCACGTTCTCCAGACAGGTTTCCTCCGGAAGGACATGGGAGACAGCCCCATGTTCGGCGCAGACGGAACGAAAGAGAGGGATCAGGAAAGGGGGATCGCCCATGAAGCAGGCGGGGGTATCCTTCCTCACAACAGCGAATTTCTCGCCCGCGATGGCCTCCAGCGTGTCGCCCAGGAACTCCGT
>JAILIX010000114.1 GCA_024695065.1 Fretibacterium sp.
GTGACGCCAAGGAAGGAGAGCCTGTCGATGGAGGGGTATTTCGAGGGATATCCCGCGGTCTTCAACTTCAGTTTTCACAAGAAGAAGCTTCTGAAGTCCAAATCCGTGTCCCTTCAGAGTTCAGGAGACCCCAGGAAGGACAAAACTCTTTATGAGCTCCTGATGCAGGGCTACAACCGGCAGTTTGGCAACGGCCGTGAGACGGCGGTCCCCAATACGTGGGCGTCGGGGCGCATCATGATGCGCAATATCTGGACGCCGGACCGTTACACCACTATTACGCTGACCTACAACCCGGAGGCGACGAAGCGCATCGCCGCCAGTCCCCAAAACAGACCCATCCATCTGGTGTACAGGTACAGCAAGTGGGACTGATTGCTTCAGAAAGGGCAGGGGGCTAAAACATCAGCGGCATCACCGCCAGCAGCAGGCTCAGCCCCACCAGGGGCAGAATCGTCGCCAGATTCCAGAACAGGAGCTGCCGCGCCATGTCCGGAGCAAAGAGCCCGAAATAGTACCCCGCATTCTGGCGCAGCACCCTCACCGCAACCCCAAGGCCGCTGCCCAGAATGAGGGCGAAGACGGCCTGAGCGGTTGTGAGTTCCCCCGCCGCCAGACTGCCGCCCGCCAGAGCCAGCGCCGCGGATACGTGGGCAAGGGACGCCGCCGCCACGGTCCAGCCCGCCAGCGGCAAAAAGGTCCCGCCCAGGAAGCAGCGTCTGAAGAACGCATCCGCCCATGGAACCAGCGCGTAGGCCGCAGCGAAGAAGAGCCACGCCAGGGGCAGTGTCCGAATCAGCTTCCGCCACCGCAGAAGCCCTTCCCCCGTCTGCCGGGCCGGGAGAGAATCTGTTGCCGCGGCTTTTTCCCCCCCGCCCCGGCGCAGGATAAAGAAGGCCAGAAAGAACCTCGCCGTACTGCGCAGAAGAAGGAACAGCGCAAAAACGCCCCCCGCAGTCCCCGCAAGGCTCACCGCCAGTGTGAAGGTCGCGGGCCACCGGCGCAGATAGGAAGGGAGGGGCAGCATCAGCGTCCCCCACAGAACCGTATGCCGGTCCAGACGTCCCTCGTCCAGGGCTGAGGCCAAAAGGGCAGCCCCAGCTCTGGAGGACCCAAGGCTGAGAGCCAGAGCCATTCCCACTACGGAGCCAATGCCGCGGCGCTGCAGCCAGGGCAGCGCACGACGCATCAGTCGGTCCGCCAGCCCCAGCCGAAGGATAAGATCCCCGGCGGCCAGCCCCAGCAGAACGTCGAACGTCAGCCACAGCTCCCCTTTCAGGAGTCCGGTCAGACTGCCCTGCATACATCCTCCTGACGGAAAAGGCCGCGCAGATTCACGAATTATCGCCTCTCCAGAGCAGCAGCACAGAGAGATATTCCTCCACAGGACGGAGGGCCTCGTCTCCTTTCAATACCCGTTCCTCCGGCAGGCCCGCGCGGTCCACCCGGACAATCCCGCGCCATGGCCCGGCGCGCATCACCACATCACGAAGACTGTCCCCCAACGCGCTGGGCTTGTAGAGCGCCGTGACGCCGGAAGCCCGGAGCGCCGCTTCAATGCGGCCGGGGGAGGCTGTCCCCGGGATAATCGAAAGTATCTCCTCGCCCAGAGCCAGAAAACGCCGGGCGCAGGCTGCGGCCAGAGAGTGTGCCGAAATGCCGGGAATCAGCTCCAGCTCCAGGTCCGGCTCCAGCTCCCGCCACACATCGCAGAGATATGCCCCCGTTGCGTAGAGGGCCGCATCTCCGATAACCGGCAGGACAACGGTCCCAGCCTTCTCCCACTGCGGGCGAAGGGCTTCAAGCTGTTTTTTAAGCTCCGCGTCCCGTGCCCCGGCATCCCGCGTCATGGGAAAGATCAGCCGCGCTGTGGGAACTGAAAGCGATTCCGCCTGAATTGCCCCGCCCGCCACGCTCGGCCTTCCGTCATGGGAACAGGGAAGCAGAAGCAAATCGGCCCGCTGTGCCGCGCGAAGCGCCGCAGGCGAGACCAGCTCCGGGGCTCCCGGCCCCACCCCCGCAACAATGAGCTTCAACCCTCCTGAACTCACTTCACCGACTCCTCCTCCCCGGAAACGTTCCCGCCATAAAAAATCTCCAGCAGTTTTTTTCCTCCGCGCTCCAGCCCCAAAAGCGACGGACGGCTCAGGTCCGCCTCCGGGATCTCCGCCAGCTTCACACCGGCCAGCGCCCCCGACCAGGGCCGGGCCCGAACGGTCTCCAGCGTTGACGCGTTCATCGCTCCCCGCTGGACAAGGTAGACATCCAGCCCTTCATTCAGAGATTTTAGCACGCGCTCCAGCCCCCAGGGGGCCACTGCGCTCCCGGCCCGCGCCGGGCGCGCGTCCGACGCGGCATTCTCTCCTCCGCAAAGGGCCGCCAGCCTCGCCGCCCATGATCCCGGCGAGCAGGTATGCAGCTCCCGGCCCGTGGCTTCAATGAAGAACCGCGGCCCTTTCTTTCCTCCCGCCCGGGCCTTTTCTGCCTGCTCCGCGATGAAACTGCGAAGTGTCTCCAGACGCGCTGCCCCGGCCTCCGGGTCATCGAGCCCAAGCAGCCCCGCGAGACGGCACAGGTAGCCGGGGAACTCATCCCATGAAGGCGGCTCAATGCACTCCACCCGTACGCCCGCCTGTGTCAGAACTTTTGACAGATTCGGGTTCATCCGCTCGGCCAGGCCGCGGGTCAGTACAAGGTCCGGCTGAAGAGCCAGCAGGGACTCCGCCCCTGCCCGCGGCGAGAAACGCGGCAGGTTCAGTTCAGAGCTGTCGTTCTCCGAAACGCCCACCAGCTCACCGCCAAGGGCCAGTACATTGTCCGTGTGCCCCGGGTAGAGGGAAATAACACGAGGCCCTGCAAAGCCAGCGGAGGCGAGGCAGAGGGACAAAATGAAAAAAAGCAAAAGGATAAAAGCTATTCGGCGAGTGCGCGCCACATCACATCTCCCCTTTCAGAGCGGTAAGGAAGAAACGGCGTTCCGTAGAGCGACTGAAGGACATTGCCGTTCAGTTCCCTCATGGGGCCCCGGGCAATCAGCCTCCCCTCCCGGAGCGCCAGATAATGACCGGAAAAGGCCAGCGAGGCATTGATGTCATGGACGACGGCCACAACCGTCCGCCCTTCCTCCGCCAGCTCCCGGAGCAGACCAAAAACGCGGGCCGCCTGATTGGGGTCCAGCGCCGAGGTGGGCTCGTCCAACAGGAATATGGGCGGATCCTGAGCCAGCACGCAGGCAATCAGCACACGCTGCGCCTCTCCGCCGGACAGGGCTGTGATGGGGCGGGACAAAAGCTCCTCCACCCCCACACGCCGGGCCGCGGCCACAATGCGCTCGTCGTCCTCCCTCGTGAATTGACCTCCCAGGAGTCCCCTGCAGGGCAGCCGCCCCATCCCGATGACCTCCCACACAGAGAAGGGATAAGACGGGTGAAAGCCCTGAGGCACCACGCCGGCAAGGAGGGCAAATTCCCGCCGGGATATACCGCAAACCTCGCGTTCACCGCCCGGCCCCGCCAGCTTCAGCATTCCTCCGTAGGGCTGGAGGCCCGCCAGCGCACGAAGCAGTGTACTTTTGCCGCTTCCGTTCGGCCCGATGAGGGAGGTCAGGCATCCGGCCGGGATATCCGCATCAATGCCCCTGAGAATCGTCCGATCCCCGTAGCCGGAGGTCAGGGCCCTGAGGCGGAAAGCCCATTCAGCTCCTTCATGCCCGTTCACCGCCGCGCCCCCTTCCGGACCAGGAGCCAGCAGAAGAAGGGCCCTCCAATGAGCGCGGTGAGCACACCCACCGGCAGTTCGCCCAGGCTCTGGGCCACGCCGTCCGCAACAGCGAGCAGACAGCCTCCCGCCAGGAATGAGAGGGGGAGCAGCGTCCTGTGCCCGGGGCCCACGCTTATGCGCAGCAGGTGAGGCACCACAAGCCCCACAAA
>JAILIX010000020.1 GCA_024695065.1 Fretibacterium sp.
GAACGTCACAGAACCGGAAGCGGTTTTGTCGTTCTTAATAAAGCTCACAACCTCCATCTTCTCCGCCGGGGTCTGCATGGAGGCCGTCCAGCCGTCAGGAATATCGAACGTGTAGTCACCGAAATCCTGAACCGCCGCAAAGGCCATCGACGCCGTCATTACCATCACCGCTGCCGCAACAAAACCAAAAACACGCTTCATTACAAAAACCTCCTAAAAAATATAGTGTTTCCTATAAACCCAGAAAATGGGATTATTGGACTATTTTATTTCAAGGGAATCTATGAGACCATTCACAGCGTCTAAATTTCCCTTCACATCCCCGGTCATTGTGACAAGCATATAGTATCCAAGCTCCTGAAGCCTGCCAGAGACCAGTGCTGCGCTGGCTCCTTCGTTGAAGGTAAATCGGTAAGCTCCGTTTTTGTCCAATTGGGGTTTCGTCCCTCCCATCCCCTCGGAAAAGGATCTGGCTGTCTCCTCCAGCGACAAGCCCATCAATGGGCAAAGCGTGAACGTGAATGCAAAGGACTCGTCGGGGCTAAAGACATTCGCCGTCACAATCTCCCCCTCCGACTGTTTCTCAGCAGTCCAACCCTTCGGGATAGAGAGCGTGAAGGGGCCAAAATCCTGAACTCCCCCAAAAGCAGTCCCCGCTGAAAACAGAGCCCACACAATTATCGCCGCTCTCAGAGCATACCTCATAGCAGGAAGACCTCTCTGACTTTTTTATTGTGCGTTTCAAATTCACTCTGCGTTTTTTCCGCCTTTTCCTGTTTCGCAGCATGGTACAACAGTATCTCCACAGAAAAGACCCCATTCTCCGTCTTGATATTCATAGAGCCGCCATACCGACGGACCGTGTTCATGACGGAAATAAGCCCAATGCCGTGTCCTTTGCGGCCGGATTGCGGAAGCCCGTTCTTCTCAAAGACAATCTCTCCACTGAAAGGATTGTCCATGGCAAGCCCCAGCATATTATCGGACAGCATTGACGAGATAACCGAGACGCGCCTTTGTTCTGGGGACAACGTGCTGACCGCCCTCAGAGCATTCTCCAGAAGGTTGCCCAGCATCGAACAGTAATCTGATTCTCTGATCGGGATATGGGCGGGCAACTGGAGTTTCCAGTTCATCGACGTATGTTGTATCTCAGCCAGAGATGCATAGTGAGCGGCTACTGCATCCACAGCCCTGTTTGCGCTGTATTTCACATACCTTTCCTCCGTCTCAGTCAGGGGGCTCAAATACTCCAGAAGTTTCTCCGTCTCGCCGGAGCGTGCAAAATCCTTGATAACCAAAAGATGGTTGTGAAAATCATGCCGAATGGCTCGTGTTTCCCCCATGTAGGACCGCAGTGCTTCGTAGCGCTTGCCCTCCATCTGGAGGAAGGTATTTTCCTGCTGGAGCCTCACACTCTCCGAGAATTTTGTCACAGTCCACCATAGAAGATGATAAAACAGAAGGAGCATCAGCGGAATCAGCGGCAGCAGCACCAGAAGAAAGGACCTGGACCGGCCTATCAGCAAAATCTGTGGATGAAGCGGGGTCATCCAGCCTATCAGGAGCAAAGCCGCGAGGGGAACAATAAACAGGAAGTCCCACATGCCGCTGACCCGCTCTTCTTCCAGCAGCCTGGGCAGTTCCACAGTCAAGGTCCAGAGGAAGACAACACCGACTATGAGGGACAATCCCAGAGCTGTAACACTGGCCCTCAGGCTCAGGAGCCTTACTGATGCCCAAAACTCATTCTTTCCCTCATAGGGGACCGTCACTACGATGCTGTACAGCAGACAAAACGCCCCCAACATGATCGCGTTGAAAAAACAAAAGAGTTTCTTCCCAAGGCTGAGTTTCACGGAGAAAAAAAACCACAGGAAAAGGAAGGATACGTTCAAAATCAGGGTGGGGATAACGGGCCATATCCGGGCCGCCCCCGCCCAGGCGGTGAGCAGGATGAAAGACGGAAGGAGAATGGCCGACATACACCCTATAAAACGGGGCCGCCAGCGCAGGTCCCGTGTGACTGGCAGAAAGATAAAGAAGACATCAGGGATGATGATTGCAAGTTCCATGGCGTAGCGAATAAACAAGTCCATCTCACTTTGCCTCCGTTATTTTTGTAAATCCCCTCAGCCTGGACATCTGATACTGTGAAAAATCCGAAAGAATCTTTGCCCGGCCGCGGACGCGGATTGGATAGACCTGTCCGTTTTTCATTCTGAAAACCTCGTTGTCCGCCGAGGCAACTTGTTCCATATTGATAATCACTCCGCGGTTGCAGAGCAGAAACCGAGGATCATCTGCCAGAAGTCCCTCAAACTCAGTCATGCTCATGCTGCACAGGAGGCGGCTTCCATCCGTCAGACAGATTTCCACCGTATGTCCTTGAGATACTGCAGAGATAATGGTGCGGAGGGGCAGGTGATATTGCTGGCGGGAGATCTGAATTACAATCTCCGGATCCTCTGCCATCAGCACTCGCACAGCTTCGTTCAAAATCCCATCCAGTCTCGATCTTTCGTAGGGCTTGATAATATAATCAAAGGGGTGAATGGGGAAGGCATCAAAGGCAAAATCCCGCGACGTTGTCAGGAATACAATCAGCATGCTGGCATCCATAGATCGTAACTGGCGCGCTGTCTCAATCCCGTTCAGTTTGTCCATGTAAATATCCATGAAAACAAGCTGAAACGCCATTGGCTCAAATTTCTCCAGCAGAGACTCACCACTGGGAAAGCACTGAATGGTGCCCAGCGTGCTATTGCCGGGACTGCTCCAGCGTCCAATATCAAGCCGCAGCCGTTCGCTGTCCCGTTCCTGATCGTCAACAATCGCGATATTGAACTTCAAGACATCCCCCCCTTTCCTCATCAGTACCACAATTATTTTGACTGCTGCGCTTCATAATTTCAAGTACCTAAAAGTGACGTTCGTGCGTTTTAGATGACGTTCGTGCAGATTTACGGTGAAAAACAAAAAACGGGGACCCAAGGTCCCCGTCGCGCATCAGAACCGGATGAAATACTAAAGCCCGGCAGCCTTACGCAGAGCGTCAGCTCTGTCAGTTTTCTCCCAGCCCGGAAGCACGGGCAGGTCAATACGTCCCATGTGCCCGTAAGCGGCCAGAGCGCGGTACTGCGGCCTGCGAAGGTCAAGGTCGCGAATAATCGCGGCTGGACGGAAGTCAAAGTGTTTGCGCAGAAGGTCAACAATCTTCGCGTCACTTATTTTTCCTGTGCCAAAGGTGTTTACATTCAGAGAGACAGGCTCGGCCACGCCAATGGCGTAAGCAACCTGAATCTGACACTCGTCCGCAATACCAGCAGCCACAATGTTCTTCGCGGCATAGCGGGTCATGTACGCACCGCTGCGGTCAACCTTCGTCGGGTCCTTCCCGGAAAAAGCACCACCACCGTGGGGAACCCAGCCGCCGTAAGTGTCAACGATAATCTTGCGTCCCGTCAGGCCAGTATCGGCCATGGGGCCACCCTTCACAAAGCGTCCCGTCGGGTTGACAAAGATTCTCGTGGAGGAGTCAATGAGGTAAGCCGGCACAATGGGGTTAATCACGTTCTCGATGATATCCGCCCGAATCTCCTTCAGGCTCGCTTCAGGATGATGCTGGGCAGAGACAACGATAGTGTCCGCATGGACAGCCTTCCTGCCTTCGTAGCGAAGGGAAACCTGAGTCTTGCCATCCGGGCGCAGGTAGGAGAGCGTACCGTCGCGTCGCACCTTGGTGAGCTGGCGGGCCAGGCTATGGGCAAGAGCGATAGGCATGGGCATGAACTCCTCCGTTTCATTGCACGCGTAGCCAAACATCATCCCCTGGTCACCGGCACCGGTCTTGGCAATGTCCTCCTCAGAGAGCTGCTGTTCTCTCACTTCGATAGCGTTATCCACACCCTGTGCAATATCGCCGGACTGCTCGTCAATGGCCGTCAGAACTGAGCACGTCTCTCCATCAAAGCCATATTTGGCGCGGGTGTAGCCAATTTCCTTGACAATTTCCCTCGCCAGCCTGGGGATATCCACGTAGGTCTTGGTCGTGATCTCTCCGGAAACCATCACGAGTCCCGTTGTGCAGAGGACCTCACAGGCCACCCGGCCGTTGGGATCGTCTTTGAGAATCGCATCCAGAACTCCGTCGGAGATCTGGTCAGCGACCTTATCAGGATGTCCCTCTGTAACAGACTCCGAAGAGAAGATAAAGCTGTCAACGTTTGCCATATTCTACATACCTCCAAAGATAATTATGAATTTCGTGCCCCACAGGACAACGCCTGCTAAACATCATTCGCAAGAAAAAAGCGCTCTTCCCAAACAGGAAGAGCGCTTTTCATGACTATTCTCTTCCTCTCATCATCCAGCCCAGAGAATATATTTTCTTCCAGGCTGCTGGTATTGGCACCTGATTTGACAGGTTGCCGGGCTTCATTGGGCCAGTCCCTCCACCTCTCTCGATAAGAGTATTTCGATTGTAAAAGCTGCATACCGGCCTTGCGGCCAAAGGGCGCGATGCGCCTCCTTACCTGGACTACTTGGAGTAGAGCTCAACCGCCAGGATTTCGTTCACCTCGATAGGAAGTTCCTCACGCATTGGCTCACGAATCAGCTTGGCACTAAACTGCTCCTTATTCTTTTCGATATAAGGAACGTTGAAAGCCACCAGTCCCTGAAAGTTGTCCTGGAAGAGCGTATTCGTACGTGATTTCTCCTTCAGGCTGATAACATCATCCACCTTCACGCCATAGGAAGGGATATCCACCTTCATTCCATTGACAAGGATATGCCCATGGCTGACAAGCTGACGAGCCTGACGGATTGACCGGGCAAAACCGATGCGATAGACCAGATTGTCCAGACGGCACTCCAGTGCTTTCAGCAGCGCCACACCCGTCATCTCAGAACTCTTCTTGGCAATATCAAAATAACGGGCAAACTGCCTCTCCAGAATACCATAGTAAGCCTTAATCTTCTGCTTCTCCATTAACTGAAGGCCATACTGTGAAACCTTCTGACCGCTGCGCATGGGCTTCTTGGGGTCTACCCTCTTCAACGCCTTGGGGTGGCCGCAAACGTTCACACCAAGGTGACGGCACAACTTAAAACGGGGCTCTCTCCGGGTTGCCATAAAGACACTCCTTTTCCAAAACTTATAAATTCAGGCCTTCCAGCCTATTTGCTCCTCAAAAACACATACCAAACTCAAACAACTTTAAAAGTTTAGCACCTGAAATCTAAAATGTAAAGCTCCATTGCCTTTACAATATAGAGTCCTCCACGGTAAAGGCCGGCCAGAAATTTTCAATGGCCTCTTCGTAGGATTCAAAGGGAGGTATATCCATGATGTTATCGACGAGGATAAACTCCTCAAAATAATCCAACGCTGCTTCCCCCAACCAGTGCTGATCGCCGCAAAGTTTATTATGCGAGTAGACAGGCATCTCTCACCGCCTCCTCATGTTTTCATTATAACAGATTCAGGCGTTCCGCGCACTCCTCGCCTCCCAGCGCAAAGACTACAAGGGGGAGGGGTACGCCGCTCTCCAACCCCGTCAGGAGCAGGCGCAGAGGATGAAAGAAATCTCTTCCCTTTAAGCCTTGATTCTTCATGAAAGAACGCAGAAGCCCCTCAATCACCTCCGGCGTCCAGGGGGTCAGCCCTTTCAGCTCCGTGCTCAGCAACTGCATCCAGGGTTCACGGGACTTCGGGGCAGGTCGCTTCCATAAAAAAGAAAGGGCCCTGCTCAGTTCCAGAAGGAAAGGAGCTTCATCAAGCACGTCGTCGACAAGAGGCGCAAGGCGTTCCTCAAGAGGTTCAAAACGAGGCTCCATGAGTACGAGTTCCCTGGCCAGGGCCTTTCCTCCCCGGCGTTTCATCGCCTCCCGCTGCCAGTACAGAAGATGCTTCTCGTCATGAACAGGAGAAGATTGGGCAATTCGGTCGATGGAGAAGGACGCGGCCAGAGAAGCCAGATCAAAAGGGTCTGCCTCTGCCCCCGGTGTCCAGCTTAGCGTTGTCAGGTAGGCTCTCAGCGCTTCGGGCAGAAAACCCCGCTCACGATACTTCCGGATAGGCGTCGAGCCTGTCCGCTTGCCCAGCTTGCGCCTGTCCGCCGAGAGGACCATCGGGATATGAGCAAAGACAGGGCGCAGCCACCCCATGCGGTCAATAATCGCAAGCTGACGCGCTGTGTTGGGAACATGTTCGTCCCCACGAATGACATGGGTAATGCCCATCAGATAATCATCCACGGCGGAGGCAAAGAGATACGTCGGACTTCCATCATTTCGCTGCACAACGAAGTCCCCCATTGTCCCTGCAGGGAAACTCTGGGGACCACGCACGACATCATCAAAGGAAACGGAGTATCCCTCCGGCAGCGCCAGACGCCAGCAGGGACGTTCCCCTGCTTCCATACGTCTCTGCGCTTCCTGAGGCGGAAGGGAACGACAGCACCCATCGTAGCGCAGCGGTTCTCCTCTGGACGACTGTTCCTCCCTCAGGGCGGCCAGGCGCTCCTCTGTACAAAAACAGGGATACACCGCCCCCACCTCGCGCAGCCGGTTCATCCACTGCTCGTAGAACTCACCCCGTTCACTCTGACGAAAAGAACTTTCTGAAGGAATATCCGGTCCTGCATCCCACGTCAGGCCCAGCCACCGCAGGTCCTCCAGCAGCTGCGACTCATGCTCCCGCCTGGAGCGCTCCGCATCTGTGTCATCAATGCGGAGGAGAAACTGTCCCCCCATCGAACGTGCAAACAGGTAATTGAAGAGCGCTGTTCGAGCCCCCCCGATGTGCAGTTCTCCTGTCGGAGAGGGGGCAAAACGGGTACGAATCATGAGTTTTCCTCCTTGTTCATTCCATGCGGAGAAAGATTATCCGGCCCTTCAGCATAAGCCCGGCACAGCGTTGCCGCGGCCCAGCAGGTCATGGAGGCTCCCCTGCCCTCATCTCCCGTCCCCTCTGCAGACTTGGCCTTAAGATTGACACAGTTTTGTCCGTTGGGATTCAGAATGGCAGAGAGACGCTTTTTCATCTCCGGCAGAAAGGCGTTCAGGCGCGGAACCTGAGCCTGAATCACCGCATCCACCCAGGAGACGCGCCAGCCCTCCCGGGTCACTCTCCTCACGACCTCCCGCAGAAGTTCCATGCTGTCAGCTCCCCGGTATGTCGGATCGCTGGCGGGAAACAGGTTGCCGATGTCCGGCAGCCCTGCGGCTCCCAGAAGCGCGTCGGCCACCGCATGGGCCAGAAGATCCGCATCAGAGTGCCCAAGCAGCCCCAGGGGAGACTCCTCAATCCGGACGCCACCAAGAATCAGCGGCCGGTCCGGAACCAGCCGATGTACGTCATATCCAAGCCCCGTCCTCTGAGACGATTCCTCCCTCTCTGCCAGCGCACGCGCCATACGCAGATCGTCCTGCCATGTTACCTTGAAGTTCAACCGTTCCCCCTCCACACAACACAGTTCCATCCCGGCGGCCAGCCAGGCCTCCGCTTCGTCTTTCACAAGGCTCACGCAATCCCTCAGCACCTTCATTAAAGAGGTTCTGTGAAATGCCTGAGGCGTCTGAGTGATGAATAGCCCGTCCCGGTCAACTGTGGAAACCTGTTTTCCATCCACGCGCTTGAGCGCATCAGCCACTGGAAGTACGGGAACAGCTCCCACCGTCTCAGACGTCGCCTCCATAAGACGCCGCAGCAGGGCCTCCCCGGCAAAGGGGCGAGCCGCATCGTGAACCATAACGTATTCGAAGGATGCGGCTAAAAGTCCGCTAAGAACGGAATCCGCCCTTGAGAGCCCTCCCTCTGCAATACGCAGCGGGACGGAGGTATTCTCATCCCATGGCTGAGGGAGCACCTCTCCACGCGGAAGCACAAGGACAATCTCTCCAATGCCTGCCCCGGCCAGAGACGCCGCCCTATCCGCGCTCCAGCGCCAGAGGGAGCGACCACCCAGAGGGAGAAACTGTTTGCGCTGTCCCCCCATGCGGCTGCCGCTCCCTCCCGCAACGATGACGAAGGAAAACTTCCTCACAGGATATCTCCTTTCCCCAATGTGGCCTCGACGCGGGACTCCAGCGCCGTGTGGAGCGTCATGCGGTCAGCAAACTCAATGGAGCCCCCCACCGGCAGGCCAAACGCCAAACGCGTAATCTTCAGGTCCTCCCTCAGCCCACTGGCCTCCTTCAGAACCTCCAGAAGCGTGTAATAGGTCAGGTCCCCCTCCATCTTAGGGTTCGTGGCAATGATGACTTCCCGCGCATTGAGGGCACGGATATGTGACAGAAGGAACGCCACGCTCTCCTCACTCAGTTCCTCATCGTCAAAGGGGGAAACCCGCCCTCCAAGGACATGATAAACCCCATTGTAGATGCCTGCCTGTTCAAAGGAGACAAGATCCTCAATGTCCTCCACGATACAAAGCGTCCCGCGGTCCCGCAAAACATCGCTGCAGATGGGACAGGGATCCGCCTCTGATATGTTGCCGCACTCACTGCACGTATACAGACTGTCCTTCAGTGAGGCAATACGGGATCCCAGTTCCTTCAGTTCCGCCGGATCTTTTTTCAGGAGGTAAAAGACCATCCTCCTCGCGCTCTTGCCCCCAACTCCGGGGAAACGTGTGAAGGAGGAGATCAGGTTCGTTATGGAGTCCAAGGCAGCCTACATCCCCAGCCCCATTGCCCCCAGGGCACCGGTAATACTGCCCATCCTCTCGTTCATCAACTCTTTGCTCATTTTAAGTCCCTCGTTGACCGCTGCAGCAACAAGGTCCTCCAGCATCTCCCTGTCGTCAGGCTTAATGACTTCGGGGTCGATTGTAATCTTTACGAGATCACCCTGCCCCGTAAAGACGGCCTTCACCATTCCGCCCCCCACACTGGCCTCCACGGTCTCCTCCGCCAGCTTTTCCTGTATCTGCATCATCTGGGACTGCATCTTCTGAGCCTGCTTCATTATGTTATTTAACTTCATCGCGATAACCTCCTGAGACAAACTGATGTATCAGGTAAAGTATAACGTCTTTTCCATTTCTGTGCACAGGGTACGACACTGTCTTATAATAATGGCAGTATTATGGAGAAGGGAGAGAAATAGAATGTTGAAGCTTTTGACGGGTGGAAACGTCCTTTGGGAGGATGGCTTGAAGATGGGGCACGCACTGCTTTTCACTGACCCAGGCGATGGACGCGGCCGCCTGCTGTCCTGTCTGCCGGAAGAACTGACCGAAGGGATGGAAGTGGAGCGTATAAACGCAGAAGGATTGTATATCTCCCCTGGATTCATTAACGTCCACATACACGGTGCCATGGGACACGACCTTATGGATGCTACCGATGAGGCCATTGACGGCCTGAGTCTCGATATGGCCAGGCAGGGTACAACGGCCTTCCTCCCTACCTCTATCACAGCTCCATGGGATGATATTGAGGCAGCCGTTAATTCTGTTCGTCAGGCCATGGCACGTACGCTGCCCGGCGCGGCTATTCTGGGAATGCACCTTGAAGGGCCCTGGCTTGACGCAGCGATGAAAGGGGCCCATCCCAAGGCATTTCTCTGCTCCCAGCCTGACTCCCAATGGGTGGCAGAGAGAGCGGATGTTATTCGTACCGTAACCTTCTCACCCACCCTCGACCCTGAGCACAGCTTCCTCCGGCAGCTCCTTGAGCTCGATATTGTTCCCTCCCTGGGACATACGACCGCGGGTTTTGAGAAAGCACGGGCGGCTATTGAAGCAGGGGCCAAATCAATCACACATCTGTTCAACGCGCAGGTGGGGCTCCATCACCGCGCCCCCGGGATGATCGGTGCAGCGGCTGTAACAGACGTGATGTGCGAGCTCATCGCCGACGGTCATCATATTCTGGAAGAGCTATTCGCTCCACTGTGTCGTTTAATTGGGACAGAGCGGCTCATCCTCATCACGGATTCCATGCGTGCTGCTGGCCTGCCGGACGGCGATTACGCCTTCGGCGGCGGGCGTGTTCTTGTCAGAGACGGGCTGCCCGTCCAGCCTGACGGAACGATAGCAGGCAGTTCGCTCAGGATGAATGAAGCCATTCGAAACTTTATTCATGCAACGGAACTTCCGCTCACAGAGGTCGTTGGCATGGCCACACG
>JAILIX010000016.1 GCA_024695065.1 Fretibacterium sp.
CGGATAACCTCCTGAGCCCGGATAATCTCACGGTTGGCAAGGCCGAAGTCCTTCTTGGTGTCATCCCCCGCCAGCGCAGCCTCAGCAGTGCGGCACGCCTTGATGCCAATATCATACGTTATCAGAAGAAGTTGCTCCTTCGTCGCGGTCGAGATCTGCGTCGCCTGATAGGTATACTGAGCGTTGTTCCTGTTTTCCATGGGTTCATCCCCTCCTGGTACTTATTTTCGGCAATCCCAAGAGAAAATTTACTGCGGCGCCGCATCCCGGTGAAGGCAGGCGCCGCGGAATTCCTTTTGTCTACAGGGCCTTCTCCACGTCCGCCCCGGAGGCGACCGTCGTCACCTTCGTGACCGCGCCCTTGCTGAGCTCCACCAGCGCGGGCATCTTCTCCGCGAGGGCCAGCTTCTCCGTCATGCGGGAGTTGCGGTAGCCGTCAATCAGCGGCACCTTAATCCCCTTTGCCTTGGCCGCAGCCTCCACCGCGTTTGAGAGCTGAACCTGCTTCTCATCAATGCTGGAGTAGAAGAACGCCGTGACGTGCTCCGGCTCAAGCAGCGTGGAGCGCAGATGAAGCTGCTCGTTGATGTAGGAGGAGGCCGCCATGCCCGCCACCGCGCCGTCGGCCGCCGCCGTGATGACCTGACGCAGGTACTTGCTGCGGACGTCGCCCGCGGCGAAGATGCCCTCCACAGAGGTCTCCATGTGATCGTTTGTGATAATCCAGCCGCCCCTCTCGGCCTTCACCAGTCCCTTCACACAGCCGTCCAGAGGCTCCTGCCCCACGAACATGAACACGCCCGAGAGGGGAAGGTTGGAAATCTCGCCGGTCTTGACGTTCTTCAGGACAAGATTCAGAGTCCTCATGTCATCGTCATCATCAGGATCCCTGTCCGCGATCTCCTCAACGACGGTGTTGTACACGGGCTCAATCTTCGGGTTGGCCAGAGCCTGGGCGATGGCAGCACGGTCCGCGCGGAACTCGTCGCGGCGGTGGATGATGTAGACCTTGGACGCGAACTTCGTGAGGTACCCGCCCTCCTCGACGGCGGTATTGCCGCCGCCCACGACGGCGACCTCAAGCCCCTCGAAGAAAGCCCCATCGCACACGGCGCAGAAGCTGACGCCCTGACCGATGTGCTCAGCCTCGCCCTTGCAGCCCAGACGGCGGAACTGCGCCCCCGTGGCGACGACAATGGCCTCAGCCTCAATCTCGCTGGTCTCCCCGCCCTTCTTTGTGACGACAATCTTCTTGTCGCCGCGGAGCTCGACCTTGCTGTCGTCCACCATACGGAACTCCGTCTCAAACTTCAGTGCGTGCTTGTGAAGCAGCTCGCCGACCTCCGGGCCCGTGGCGTGGGGAACGCCAGGGTAGTTCTCGATTTCATCAGTGATGTTGATCTGTCCGCCCGTTGCACCCTTCTCCAGCACCAACACATCCAGCCCCGCGCGCCGCCCGTAGATGGCTGCCGACATACCCGCAGGCCCCGCACCGATGATGACCAGCTCTCGCTTCTCCATAAGAATCGCTCCTTTTGATAAAAAAACAAATTATTGACCACTTATAAGATTATATCTCATTTACACCAGATATTGCCATACCGCACAACGCGGATTTCCTCCATCGTCCTGAAATTCCCGAAGAAGACCGAAACCCGGGGGCGGCGAGGCGCGAAACGCCTCCGCCTGGGCCGCGCTGCCCATCTCCAGAATAAGGAAGCCGCCGGGCCTGAGCCAACGGGGAGAACAGCGGAACAGCATCCGGTAATAATCCATGCCGTCCTGGCCGCCGTCCAGCGCCTCCCGGGGCTCGTGGTCCCGGACCTCGCGCATCAGGCCGGGGATTTCCCCTCCCGGGATATAGGGCGGGTTGCTGATAACCAGCGCACACCGCTCCTCCTCTGAGAGAAGGATATCCTCCGGTGTCCCGGATTGAATCAGGCGCGCCCGGACTTCCGCCTCCGGGAAGCGTCCTACGCTTCCCTCCGACACAGCCGACCGGCACAGCGCCGCGAACCTGTCGGTCCGCGTAGGCTGGCCGTCTGGCCGAAGGCCATAACGCTCCAGGTTCTCCCGCGCATAGTTCAACGCCGTCGGGCTCCGGTCCACCATCAGAGCCCGGGATTTCGGGCGTTCCAGCAGAAGCGTTGCGGCAATGCACCCGCTGCCTGTCCCCCAGTCCAGGAACGTGAAGGGCTCGTCATTGGGGGCCCGCCGCGTGGCACGAGCGCTTAAATTCAGTTCCAGCGCCGCGGTGATGAGCGTCTCCGTGTCCTGCCTGGGGATGAGGACCCCCGGCCCCACATGAAAATCCCGTCCAAAGAACGGGGCCTCGCCTAAAATATATTGAACCGGCTCGCCGGCCTCCCTCCGCCGGAACAGGGCCTGAACCTCCGGCCTTCCGTAAAGCTCCGGGTGCGCCAGCAACGCCGCGGAGGAAACCCCCAGCGCGTGACACGCCAGCCATCGGCGCTCCTGTCCGCTCACTGGTTTCCCTTCCGTCCCAGTCAACTACCCCTCCAGATTCTGCAGCTTCTGTGTCTGCTCCGCCAGAATCATCGCGTCTATCATCTCGTAGAGGTCGCCGTCGAGGTAGGTGTCCAGTTTGTAGAGCGTGAGGTTGATTCTGTGGTCCGTGATGCGGTTCTGAGGGAAATTATAGGTCCGCACACGCTCGGAGCGGTCGCCGGAGCCAATCATTCCCCGGCGCTCGGAGGCCTGCTCGGACGCCTGTTTCTGCTGCTCCAGATCATAGAGCTTCACCTTGAGGTAGGACATGGCCCGCGCGCGGTTTTTAATCTGCGAGCGCTCGTCCTGGCACGTGACGACGATGCCCGTGGGAAGGTGGGTGATGCGCACGGCGGAGTCCGTCATATTGACGTGCTGGCCCCCCGCGCCGCTGGAACGGTAGGTATCTATCTTCAGGTCCTCGGCGCGGATCTCCACCTCCACATCGTCCACCTCCGGCATAACCGCCACCGTTGCTGCCGAGGTGTGAATCCGGCCGCTGGCCTCCGTCACGGGCACGCGCTGAACACGGTGGACGCCGCTCTCGTACTTCATCTTGCTGTAGGCCCCATTGCTGTCGATGCGGAAGATGACCTCCTTGTATCCCCCGATGCCGGCGGTGTTGCTGCTGCTGTCGATGACCTCAATTTTCCATCGCTGACGTTCGCAAAAGCGCGTGTACATACGGAACAGGTCCGCGGCAAACAGCGTGGCCTCATCCCCGCCCGTCCCGGCACGGATTTCCACCACGACGCTCTTCTCGTCATTGGGGTCCCGGGGAAGGAGGAGGAGGGTCAGATCCCTGGTGAAATTCTCGACCTTCGGCTCCAGCTCCGCCAGTTCCTCCTTCGCCAGAGCCTCCATCTCCGGGTCCCCGCCCTTCATCAGCTCCCGCGCCTCCTCAATATCCGTCAGGGTTTTGCGGTACTCGCGGTATTTTTCCACCACGGGTTCAAGCTGGGCACGCTTCTTTCCCAGAAGCTGGAGTTCCCTGGGATTGGAGGCAACGGCCGGATCAGCCATCTTCTTCTCCATCTCCAAAAACTCCTGTTCAATGGCCTGAAGTTTAGGTTCGATGTTCATGGATCTAATCCTCCTTGTTCAGGGCAACGTTCAGCGAGATCAGCGCAACCTCCGCCTGTCCCAGATCCGGTTCCCTCGTTGTCAGATACTGCAGGGAAAGGAGGGGACTGATGAGCACTCGGCCCACGATGCCCTTTGATGCGAGGCGGATAATCTCATAGGAGATGCCGATCACCACGGGGATAAGCAGCACTCTCGCCCCCACCTGCGACCAGAAGCCGCCCCCGGCCGAAGCGATGACCGTCTTGATGGGCGAAAACACCGCAATGCTGACAATAACGGCAATCAGGAGGAAAGACGTGCCGCAGCGCGGGTGAATGCGGGAGCAGGTCAGAATATTCTCCGGCGTCATCTCCAGCCCTCCCTCAAAGGCGTTGATGGTCTTGTGCTCCGCACCGTGGTAACGGAAGACCTGCTGAATGTCCGGCCACATGCCGATAACTGCGATATACCCGACAAAAATCGCCGCACGCACACAGCCCTCCAGCACGTTGGTCCAGAGCGGCGAGAGATCCCACAGCCGGGCGCCCAGCCCGGCTGCCCACAGCGGAAGCGCAATGAACAGTCCCCCCACAGCCAGGACAGCCACCACGACAGTGAGGACGGTGTCCCGGAAGGTCATCTCCTCCTCTTCCTCCTCCAGGGCGATTTCCGCCGAACGGGACAGGGCCCTGAACCCCGTCGCCATCATCTCGCACATAATCACCATGCCGCGCAGCAGGGGCAGTTTCCACGGCAGCCGCCTGGTGCGGGAGCTGTTGGGCCAGTGTTCCCTGAAGACATCCCCGCCCGGCCGGCGGACAGCCAGCCCCCAGCGGCCCTCGCCCTTCATCAGGACCCCCTCAATCACAGCCTGTCCTCCGACAGGAATACGGCCGGCCTCGTCGGCAAAGAGGCCCGCGGCTAAAGCAAAAAAATTTAACAATCCGTGCTTCATAGAGTCTCTATTGATTCTCCCGTCCTTATAATTACAGACAATCCCCCGGCAAGTTGTCGGGGGGCTCTTCCGGACCGTGCTGCCACGGCCCGCGTCTATTGTATCACAGTCCCCGCTCACCGCCCCGCGCCGCAGGGCCGGTGAGCGCATAACGAAGCTTTTCCTCACTCCGCTGTCTCCCCATCCAGCAAATCTGTCATATCTTTATACGGTTTTCCGCAGGGTTTGGCCTCGCCGCAGGGGCCAAAAATGCAGGACGGCCCGGCCTTTCTGAACAGCACAGGGGCCGCACGGCGGCACTCCGCCAGCATTTGACGCGCCAGCTCCCGGATCTCCCACTGGGCCCGGCGGCAAAGACGCAGGTGAAAGAAATGGTGCAGTTCCCGCGCGTTCATCGTCAGGACAAGACGCGTCTCCCAGCCGTGGGGAAGGATGAACCGCGCGTCCTCCGCCGGAATACCCAGCTCAAGGAGTTTCCCGTATGCTTCGTGGGCGCTCCGGGCCTGCTGTCTGAAAAGCGCTGCCGCCTCGGGGACTGCCCCGACAGTGGGCGGGACCACCGCTGACTCACCGCCGTCCATCTTCACGTAGCGCTGGCTCTGCTGGCTGAAGCTCGCCATGCGGTGCCGCACAAGCTGGTGGGAAGCCACACGGCTCAGCCCGTCCACCGCAAAGGTAAATGAGGCATGTTCAAAGGTGGAGAGGTGCCCGCTCTTCCACAGGTGTCCAATCAATCCCTCGGAGAGTTTTTCCTCCTCACCGCTGAGAAGCTCCGACGCCGTCACATCGCGGTAGCAAAGACGCGCCGCCGCAGCAACAATCGCATCCGGCTCCGGTGTATGCGCCAAAAGGGTAACAGTGCAAGCCATAATTTTCACCTCATTCAGAGAAAACAAAAAAAGGGCGCGGGGCCCCTGGGGTTTCAGGGCCCTCCGTGAGCAGTCTGTGGGTCCCCTGCGCTTAAATTAAAAGAAGGGGCTCAAAGCCCCTTCTCAAAAAATTTCTTCCTGCTAAACATCCGTCTTCTGGCCGTAGTTGATGCCCTTGTACTTCTTCTGGAACTTCTCCAGACGTCCCGCCTCCGAGAGGATGCGGCCTCGTTTGCCGGTGTAGAAGGGGTGGCACTGAGAGCAGACGCCAACGCGAATCTCCTTCATCGTGGAGCGGGTGGTGAAGGTGTTGCCGCACGCGCAGGTCACTTTGCACTCCTGATACTCAGGATGGATATCTTTTTTCATTGTTGACACCTCCCGCCTAATGGCGCAGGCCAAGCCGCTCAATCAGCGAACGGTAACGGTTGAAATCCTTGTCGCTGAGATAGCGGAGGAGCTTGCGGCGGCTGCCGACCATCTTCAGAAGCCCGCGGCGGGAATGGAAATCCTTCTTGTGGATCTTCAGATGCTCTGTCAGCTCACGGATGCGCTCGGTCAGCACCGCAATCTGCACTTCTGGAGAACCGGTGTCAGATTCGTGTGTCCGGTACTCGGAAATAATGGACTGCTTCTTTTCCTTCTGGATCATTGAACGTAGTCACCTCTGTCGTTATGATTGAAGCTCAGAGGGATGCTTCCCTCCCCTGAACTCCCAGCCGCCGGCCCGGATGTCCGTCCGATCCAGTTGATAAAGCTCAGAGGGATACTACGTCTCCTCTGGACCCTCCAATGACGGGACCCTGAGCCCGGGGCTTAAAATATCTTAACATCACGTCCCGTTCCGTGCAAGCACTAATGATAAAACCCACGCTTGGCAAGTTCGTGCCGGGCAGGCTCAAACCTCTGCTGCAGCGCCCTGCGGAACCACTGTACGGCCTTCCACTGGTCCACAGCAACCCCTTCTCCCCTGGCATACATCAGCCCCAGCTGGTACTGCGAATCCGCGTCGCCCCTCTCCGCAGACCGGGTGAGCACATCAATAAGCTGCCTGTTGCGCCTGCGGCGGAGCGCTATCTCAAACGCAGGCAGGTTGTCATTGTCCCGGGCATACCCAACGGCCCTCCGTCCTCCCTTATCCTGCGCGTTGACATCAGCCCCCGCCTCCACCAGGGTCGCAATGACCTCAGGGTTGCTGTTCATCGCGGCAGCGAACATCAGAGCTGTCATGCCGCGCCCTGTTCTGGCGTTGAAGTCAGCCCCGGCGTCCAGCAGGACAGAGAGGATATCGGGGTTTTTGTTGAACGCGGCAGCGTACATCAGCACCGTCATGCCATCCTCGTCGCGGGCAGCCACGTTCGCCCCGGCACTGAGCAAAACTGCAATCACTCCTGGGTTCCTGTTGCTCCGCGCCGCTGCCATCAGTGCCGTCATATTGCGGCCGCCCCTGGAATTGACCCTCATGCCGGCCTCCAGCAGAATGGGGATGATCATGGGGTTGGGGTTCTTTTCGACAGCATACATCAGGCCGGTCATGCCATCACTGTCCCGGGCAAACAGATTTGCTCCGGCATCCAGGGCTTCAGCAATCTCCTGCGCAGCACCGGAAGCGCAAAGCTCAAGGAACTCCGCGTCGCTCACTGTTTTCTTCGTATAGGCAGCACTCCCCCCAGAGGCAAGAAGTGCCAGCAATAAAGCAAAGACAGCGGCAAGCCGCCTCTTCATCATCCTGTGCGTCCCCCTTAAAGTAAAAAAAATATATTAGCAAATCCTTTATAATTATACAATAGTTCCGCAATGATTAAAACCACAGACGGACAAAATGAGACAGCTTTAATTTAAGGGAAATGGCGAAGAGAGGGGCCTGCATGTTGAAAGACGGGTGAATCCGGACGACAGGCTGTGATAAAATAAAAATCAACTTATTATATATATGGAGGCCGGACAGATGGCAATCAATTTTATGGACCTTTTGGGCTCGGCAGTGCAGGGAGGAATGACCTCTCCGTCCTCGTCCAGCAGGATGCAGAATGCGGCCTCGTCCCTGGGATCGCTGACCTCGCTTTTTGGAGGAGGAGACAAACCGCAGGAAGGGCTTGGCGGGTTGCTGGGCAGCCTGATGAGCGGGGGCGCGTCCGTGCTGAACCGTGCCGGCTCCGCTGTGGGCGGCAGGGACAACCTCGCGGCCGCCGGGATTGGCGCGTTGCTGGGGGCCCTTTCGGGCAAGTCCGGCAGCGCCTCCATGGGAGGCATCGGCGGCGGTTTGATGGGCCTGCTGGGCATGATGGCTTACAAGGCCCTCACAAAAAACGGCCCGGCCGAGGCAGGAACTGCCAGCGGGATTGCAGAGGGAGCGGCTCCTTCCCCCCGCATGACGGAACAGCAGTTTGCCAGCGACGGGCAGGGAGGCCCTGGTGCCGCGGGCAGCGCAGAAAGCGCCCGCTTGCGAGAGGCCGACGCGGAGATTATCCTGACGGCCATGATTGACGCGGCAAAGGCAGATGGTCAGGTGGACACCGTGGAACTGAATCGTCTCACCGGCAGGATAAAAGCCACGGGCGCAGGGCAGGAGGGACTGAACTACCTCATTGCACAGCTCCAGGCCCCCATGTCGACGGAGAAAATCGCCGCGGCGACGCGGGGCCGTCCCGAACTGGCCGCGCAGGTCTACTCGGCGTCACTGATGTGCATTGAAGTGGATACTCAGGCAGAGAGGGATTATCTTAACCGGCTGGCTGAGGCGATGAATCTGTCCCCTGCCGTTGTCCGCAACATCGAGCAGATTGTGGGGATGCAGAAAGCGTAAAAACACAGGGGGGCTCCGGAGAGCCTCCCTTTTTTAAAACGCGGCGGGGCAGCCTGACAAAAGGCCGGGCTGTTTATTCTATTCCCCAGTTCTGCCAGCGGCGAAGCTCGTGCTGTTTCAGGTCCCCCCGGGACATCTCCGCCAGAGCCGCATCGATCCGGCGAAGCAGCAGATCCTTATGCTCCGGCAGTTTTCCCTTGATGGGGAAGAGGTTGGTCTTGTGTGTCCCGTTCCAGACAGTGGAGAGGGTCAGCCGGGAGAGAAGCTCCCGCCCCTCTTTCAGCGTCTCCAGCGAGGTCATGCGCCTGAACTCGCGGGTCCGGACCTTTTCCACAAGGCGCGCGCCCCTGAACAGCACCAGGGTCACCACTGTCAGCTCAAAGGGATGCGCCGCATTCAGCAGGTCCGCCGTCTCCGTGATATGTTCAGCGGACATGTCCCGCCCCCCCAGCCCCAGCATGACATAAGCCGAGTAGCGCATTCCGGCGGCATCCAGCGCGGCCATCGCGGCAGCGTTCTCCGCCCGGCCAACTCCCTTCTCCTGATAGCGCAGCACACGGTCGGACCCGGACTCAATGCCCAGGCACAGCCGGTCATACCCCGCCTGATGAAGCGTGGCCAGTTCGTCAGACGCTCCCCCCGTCTTGCGCAGCACGTCGTCTGCCCGGGCAAAGCAGGCGATGTACTCACACGATGGGAAAACAGCGCGTACCCGCTCCGCAATGGACAGCAACTTCTCCGTGGACAGCACAAAAGGATTGCCCCCCGCCAGCAGAAAGCGGCTCGGAGGACGGGTATCCCTCTCATGAATGACGCGCAGCCGCTCAAGGTTCGCGTCAATCTCGTCAAAGGACAGCTCGCGAAAGGCCATGCCCTGGTTCAGATCGCAGTACAGGCAACGGCGGTAGCTGCAGCTCACCGTGACAGGGACCTGCACGGTATAAGACTCAGCCATCGGCACGTAGTAGAAAACCCCGTACTCGCCGTAGATTTCCTGCTTCAGCCGGCGGATTTCCTGAATGCGCTCCGCGTCCTGTCCCATTGTCCTAACTGCGCCGCGCCGCGCTTCGAAGCCAGGCCTTATAAGTTTCCGCGTCCATCAGCGCGTCCAGCTCCGCCGGGTCCGAGGGCGCGATTTCGATCAGCCATCCCTCCCCAAAGGGATCGGCGTTCACGAGACCCGGATTCTCCGTGACAGCCCGGTTGACCGCAGTGACCCGCCCTGAGACCGGGGCCTTCAGGTCACTCACCGCCTTGGTCGCCTCGATGGAACCAAAGGCCGATCCCGCAGTAACCCACGTCCCTTCCTCCGGCAGCTCAACGGCGACAGCATCCCCCAGCGCGGACTGTGAGTAATCGTCAATGCCCGCCCGTACGCGATCTCCACACCGCCTGCCCCATTCATTTGTTTTCGTGTAGCGCACATCAGCGCTGAAAAAAGGCGCCCGCATCCAATATTCCTCCCCTGCTTTCAGTTCTTCGCAGCGGCCTTTCCGGATTTGACTCAGAGGGCTCTCAGATGGCCCGCCCCCCAGACTCACCGCGGATGTTCCAGTCCTGGCTCCTGTACTTTCTCTCCATGAGGGCCCGGACTTCCTCCTCATCCTGAGCGGACAGGCTGAACGGCTCACCGTCCATGAAAAAAGAATCGTCCTCATGAAAGGCCTTCCACAAAAGCGCCATAAACATCTCCGTGTCCGCCACGCCGGGCAGAAGCGGCTTCAGGTTTGCCACACGCCCCCGCGCTGATTTTACACCATGACGGATGAGCTTTTCATCAGGGACGTTCAGGACCTGCGAGAGCGCATCCAGGCTGCAGTCAAAGAGCAGTGTCCCGTGACAGAGGAGAACCCCGTCATGACGGAGCTGGGCCATTCCGGAGATTTTATATCCTTCCACGGTGATGTCGTTGCTCCCCGGGGAGAACTCCGCCGCGACCCCCAGGCGGGCCAGAGCCCGGATAATCTTCCCCGCGAAAAAAGAAAAACTGCCGATCCTCTCAGAAGGAAAAGCGGCTTCCGTCCCCCGGCAATCCGGCAGAATAAAGCTGTAATTGACGTTGCCCAGGTCATGGTAGACCGCACCGCCGCCTGAGCTCCGCCGCACGACGGGGATGCGGCGGGCCGCGGCGAAGACGGCACTGACCTCAGAATCCGCGTTCTGGAAGCGCCCAATAATCACCGAGGGAACATTCCGCCACAGCATAAAGAATCCCCCGCCGGGTCCGGCAGCGCCCCGTCCGGTCAGACCGCAGAGATATTCCTCGAGGGCCAGATTGTAATGCGGGTCCGTACCGGGGCTCTCAAGGCAGACCAAGGATATCTTTTCACTCCGCGTAAAAAAACCGCTTCTCCTTTCTGGGGGCGGGCCGGGGAAGTTCGCCGTCCCTGTAGCCGACAGCACAGTGGCCGATGCCCTCCCATTCACCCCCGACGCCCAGACGGGCCAGCAGCTGTTTGTACTCATCCGTCTCAAACTCCTCCCGGGCCCGGTGAATCCAAATGCTGCCCAGCCCCAGCGAGTGCGCGGCCAGCATCATGTTGCCCATAACAAGACTGCCGTCATAGACGCGGTTGGCCCAGTTCCTGTCCGCAAGGACAATCAGAATGGCGGGGGCGCCGTAGAAGGGGTCAAAGCCCTTGTCCCAGCCGCCGATTCTGCAGTTGTCAACGGAAATTTTGTCCCGCAGCTCCCTGTTCGTCACGGCCACGATGATCGCGGACTGCTCCCCTCTGGCGCTGGCGGCGTAAAGCCCGGCCTCGATGATCTGATCCAGGTCCTCCTTCTTCGGCATCTCCGGCCTGAACCTGCGGATGCTCCGGCGCTCCTTCATCGCTTTGATAACCTCGTTCATCTCAAAGACCTCCCTCAGACACGTTTTTTAGAAAGTATAGCAAACGGGCACAAAAAACAAAACGGATGAGGTATAATAGCCAGTGTCAGCCGTGCGGCGCGGGCATTTTTCTCAGCTGTGCGGCGTGAACGATTCAGTATTGTTCTGTTTTCAGGCTCTCACCGAGAGAGATTTCATGCGGAGGTTTTTAATGCTGCGTTTTTGGCCGGAGGCTGTGAGCCTCTCAATACATCAGAGCGAAACCTGACGCTCCCCCAGGGGGTTAGTCAACCCCAAAATGCAGGGACTGCATTTTCCGGGAGGAGTTCTTTGGCTGTGCGCTCTGAAGGGGCCAGAAAACTGATTTATTGCCTTTCCTTTAGCTGAACATATCCCAACTCCCTTAAATGCCGTCCTGAAGGGGCTGTTTTTACAGCCTGGTTTCGCGTGCTTTTTTGATGCGTAATCAGGGTCGTTCCCTGATGGGCATAAATCCTCTTTAAGGAGTTGTTGCGGTATGAAGAAGTTTGCGGTTGTTTTGGTTCTGGCTCTGTGCGCTGCGGCGGCGCTGTCCGGCGCGGCCATGGCAAAGGAGAAGCCGGAGAAGACTCTGGTGCGCTGGAACAGTGGGGCCAGCGGCAATGTTCTGCTGACCATCGCGGAGAAGCTGGGTTATTTTGACGAGGTAGGCATCAAGCTGGAGGAGGTCCCTGCCACAGCCAATGCCAACGCCATGACGCTCCTCTCCACCGGCATGGTGGACATTGTCTCCAACGCCGGGACCAGCAACCCCCTTCAGCAGATCGCGGCCGGGGTGGATCTCACCATCTTTGGCGGCCACATGATGACCGGCGCCATGCCCATCATCGCCAGAAAGGGCACAAAGTGGAACGGCGTCAAGGACCTGGTGGGCAAGAAGTTTGCCTGCAATCCCAGCTACTTCGCGCTGACCGGCGCAGTGATGGACCTTGGGTTCGAAAAGCCGCTTGAGGCACTGGACTGGGTGGTCATCACCAACTACAACGACGCGCTGGCCGCCGTCATTCGCGGCGAGGTGGACTACGCCCTTCAGGGCACGGAGCAGAACTTCACCATCAGGAACGTGAACAAGGATAATGTTGAGATCATGTGCTACATGAGCGACATTATGCCGAACTACTCCTGCTGCCGCATGGAGGCCCAGACGGAGTTCGTGAAGAAGAACCCTGTCACAATCAAGCTCATCCTCAAGGCCCTCCTCCGCGCCCAGAGCTACTATGAGGGACACAAGGCCGACGCCGCCGCCTGGCACGCTGAGAAGATCCGCGCCGAGCGCGAGTTTGTGGAGGCCTATATGTTCGACGAGCACTACCGCGTCAACGCAGACCCGCTGCTGAAGGCCGTCGTCCGCGCCTGGGGCATCCTGGACAAGACGGGCTTCCTGAGCGAGAACGCGAAGAAGATCAACATCCTGGACCACGTCAACATTGATCTCTACAAGGCTGCGCTGGACGAGGCCGAGAAGGAGTACGGCAGCGAGGCCCCCGGTTTCTACAAGAGGGCGCGCCTGTTCTTTGAGGCAAACAACTAGCTGTAAACTGAGGATGGACGGGACATCATGAAGGGCATGAGGAAGTTTTGGGTCAATCTGGCCAGTACAGGGATACTGCTGGGTCTGGCGGCTTTGTACTATTACGCCACGGAGAACGGGTGGGTCAATCCCTTTCTGTTCCCAAGGGTGAGCGCGATAGCCAAGGCGTTCTCCAAAAACCAGGATGTTATGCTGTTGAATCTGGCCTCGTCCCTTGGAATGATGATCCCGTCCATCCTCATATCGCTGGGGCTGGCCCTGGCGCTGGGAACCCTGCTGGGCCGGAACGCGCTGCTGCGGGATATTCTGCACCCCATCCTCTACATCTTCAGCGTGGTGCCGTCCATCCTGCTGTCGCCCTTCGTGCTGCTGCTGGCCCCCAATTTCTGGGCAGCTTCGGTGTTCCTCATCGTGTACAGCACAGTGTGGTCCACGCTGTTCGCCACGATAACCGGCATTATGACCATCGACAAGCGCTATCTGGACCAGGCGGCCACGCTGGAGCTGCGGGGACTGAGGAAGCTGACGAAGGTCATCCTGCCTGCGGCCAGCCCCTCCATCCTGTCCGGATTCGTCAACTCTCTGCGCAACACCTTCGTGATGCTGGTTTACGCGGAGATGTACGGTTCGCGGTACGGCATGGGATTCTTCGTGAAGAAGTACACCGACTTCAGCCTGTATGACCATGCCTGGGGCGGCTTCCTGTTCATGGTCCTCGTGCTGGTCATCGTGATGCAGTTCTTCGACAGGGCCAAGGAACACCTGCTGAAATGGACGATGGACTGAGCAGAATTATTTAGGAGGTTCAAGATGGCAAGTTATGTTTACACGCCGCAGGGGGTCTGCTCCCGGCAGATCACTTTCGATATTGAGGACGGGAAGCTCCACAACGTGAGCTTCACAGGAGGCTGCCCCGGCAACCTGCAGGCGATCGGCAGGCTCCTGGAGGGAGCCGAAGCGCGGGAGACGGCCCGGCGGCTGAAGGGGAACCTCTGCGGGGGCAAGGGCACATCCTGCGCGGACCAGCTCGCCACCGCCATTGAAGCGGCTCTGGATCAGGAGCGGGAGCGGGGCGCGGCATGAAGTTCAGCTGGGAGTACTTCTTCGGGACCTTTCCGCTCATCGCGGAAAAGCTGCCCGTCACGCTGTCTCTGACGGTTATCAGCGCGGGATTCTCTCTGGCTCTGGGGACCGTGATGGCCCTTGTGAACTATTACAGAGTCCCTGTCCTGACGCAGTTCCTCAAGGCGTGGAGCTCCTTCATCCGGGGCACGCCGGCCGTCACACAGATGTTCTTCTTCTACTACGGCCTGGCCACCGTCAGTGCGCTCGTCCTCAACATGTCGCCCCTCGTGGCTGTGGCTGTGGTCATGAGTCTCAACATGAGCGCCTTCGTGGCGGAGTCCGTGAGGGCGGCGCTTCTGTCCGTGGACGATGGTCAGAAAGAGGCCGCGCTGTCCCTTGGCATGTCCAACTTTCAGGTCATCACACGCATTGTCATTCCCCAGGCAGTGAGGATTGCCCTGCCGCCGCTCTTCAACGACATCATCAACCTGTTCAAGATGTCGTCCCTGGCTTTCCTGGTGGGCATCCGGGACGTCATGGGGGCATCGAAGATTGAGAGTGCGGCGAGCTTCCGCTTCTTCGAGTGCTATGCCATCGTCATGCTCATCTACTGGTTCTGCACCATCGTCCTGACGTTCCTGCAAAGGCGTCTTGAGAAACGCTGCAGTGCAATTTATGAGTAAAATTTTATCCAAAGGAGAAATGTAAAGATGAAAAAATTGTTTGCGTCCATTTTGCTGGTTGTGATGTTGGCTTCCTGCGCTTTTGCGGCGGACTTTGCGCCCCGCAAGTTCACCGTCGGCACCGCCGCCACCAGCCTGCCCTACACCTACATGAAGGGCGAGGGCACCTGGGAGGACTGGGAGGGCGCTGAGGCGGACTTCTGGAACGAGATCAGGAAGCGCACGGGCTGGGACATCCAGGTGAAGCGCTGCGCCGACCTCGCCACCCTGTTTGGCGAGCTGGACTCCGGCCGCATTGACGTGGCTGCCAACTGCCTCGCCATCACGCCGAGCCGTCTTGAGGCCCACATTGCCTCCGACCCCATTTACGGCGACGCGCAGGTCATCATTGTGAAGCCGGAGAGCAAATACAAAACCTTTGAGGACCTTCGCGGGCTGGAGATTGGCTGCACCGCGGGTCAGGCCGCCCAGAACACCGTGGAGAAGATCGCCCCGAAATTCAACTGGACCGTCCGGCCCTACGACGACACCGCGGCGGGCTTCATGGACGCCAGTCTGGGCCGCGTCCCCGCTTTTGCCCACACCGTCAGCACCGTGGAGAAGTTTGAGCGGGAGCAGGGCATGAAGTTCCGTATGCTGGACCAGAAGCTCTTTGGCAACAACGTGGGCTGGTGGTTCCGCGACGACAAGGACAGCGCCGCCCTTCGCGACGACATCAACAAAGTTCTGGCCGAAATGCACAGGGACGGTACCGTGGCGAAGATCACCGAGAAGTTCTTCTACGAGGATATGACCCAGTTCATCAGCGACCAGTGGCTCAGGACCAACCGTTAGCCATGGAATCCATGGTGGAGGTCAGGGGCCTGTCCAAGACGTTCGACGGCTCAACGTACATCCTGAAGGATATTGACCTGAACGTCGCAAAGAACGAGGTTGTAGCCATCCTTGGCCCTTCCGGCACGGGAAAGTCCACTCTGCTGCGGTGCCTGAACTACCTTTGCGAGCCCACAGCGGGTTCTGTTCGGGTGGGTTCTGTCACAGTGGACGCCGCGCGGCACACGGGGTCTCAGGTGCGCCTGCTGCGCCGTCAGTCCGCGATGGTTTTCCAGAGCTACAACCTCTTCAAGAACAAGACCGCCAGAGAAAACGTCATGGAGGCCCTCGTCACCGTCCAGAAGAAATCCAAAGCCGAGGCGGAGAGCATCGCTCTCCGCCTGCTGGAGAAGGTGGGGATGCTGGACCGTAAGGACTACTACCCCTCGAAGATGTCCGGCGGGCAGCAGCAGAGGGTGGGCATTGCGCGTGCGCTGGCTGTGAACCCCAACGTCCTGCTCTTTGACGAGCCCACGTCGGCCCTGGACCCGGAGCTGGTCGGAGAGGTGCTGAACACTATTCGCCAGCTTGCGGAGGAAGAGACCTCAACAATGCTCCTTGTCACCCACGAAGTCCGCTTTGCCCGCAATGTGGCAAGCCGCATTCTGTTTATGGAGGACGGACACATCGCCGCCGACGGCACGCCGGAACAGATTATCGACAATCCGGGCTCAGTGAGCCCCCGGCTCCAGCAGTTCCTCAACTTCGTCAGCAAGTAAGCGCCACAAAAACAGCGCCAGGTCCTGCCGGTTTTCCCGGCGGAGCCTGGCGCTGTACTGCCGCAGCGGTTTTCAGGGGCGGGGCGCTGTGCCGGCCCGGCTGTGTCAGAGCGAGGGACCGTCGCCTCGCGGATTCCTCCGCGTTCAATCTGAACTCAGCCTACTCCCCGTAATCCAGATACGCGCCCTTCATCGGGCTGGCCGCCAGCTCGCTGAACAGGCGCAGAACCCCCCGCTGGTATTTCTTTTCCCTGGGCTTCCAGGCTTTGGCCCTCTCCGCAAGGATTGCGTCCATTTCCTCCGGCGTCCTTCGCTCACCTTTGACACCTATAATGTTGAGCCTGCGGGCAAAGACGTCCAGCTCAATGAGGTCCCCCTCCTCAACGAGGGCGATGGGCCCCCCGGCCTGAGCTTCGGGGCTGCAGTGTCCAATGACGGGCCCTGTGGAAGCGCCGGAGAACCGTCCGTCGGTAATGAGGGCAATGCTGCGCCCCAGCCCGGCGTCGGTGCTGATGGCCTCTGAGGTGTAGAACATCTCCGGCATCCCGCTCCCCTTGGGCCCCTCGTAGCGGATAAACACCGCGTCGCCCTTCCGGACCCTGTGATGAAGAACGGCATCGAGACACTCCTCCTCGCTGTCGAAGGGACGGGCATTCAGGACGGCCCTGAACATCTCTTTGGGGCAGGCGGTGTGCTTGATGACCGCGCCCTCCGGAGCAAGGTTTCCCTTCAGGACCGCAATGCTGCCCTCTGTCCCAATGGCCTTGTCGTAGGGGCGGATGATGTCCTCCCGGGTGAGGTGCAGACCATACTTCGCGTTGGCCTCCTCCAGCCATCTCCCGCAGCGTTCATAGAAGCCCTCTGCCCTGAGGTCATCAAGGTTCTCCCCCAGGGTTTTGCCGGTGATGGTCTTCGCATCCAGGTGAAGGACGCCCCGGATCTCCTCCATGATGGCGGGGACCCCGCCCGCGTAATAGAAGAACTCCGCAGGCCATTTTCCGGCAGGCCTCAGGTCCAGCAGATAGTGGGCTCCCCGGTGCAGGCGGTCAAAGGTGTCGCCCGTGATGGTCAGGCCGTACTCGTGGGCAATGGCGGGCAGGTGCAGCAGAGCATTGGTGCTGCCGGAGATTGCAGCGTGGACCATGATGGCGTTCTCAAGGCTGTCCATCGTCACTATGTCCGAGGGGCGGGTTCCCTCTCTGGCCAGCTCAACAATGCGTTTTCCCGCGCGGAAAGCATAATCGAGCAGGTCAGGACTGGCTGCCGGGAGCAGAGCGCTTCCAGGCAGCGAAAGCCCCATGGCTTCCGCCACAATCTGCATGGTTGAGGCCGTGCCGATGAAACTGCACGCCCCGCAGCCGGGACAGGCGTTCTGCTTTGCCCAGTTCAGGCGTGCTTCGTCGATTTCTCCCCGTTCAAACTTCGCGCTGTACATGCCAAGCTGCTCCAGCGTCAAAAGCTCCGGCCCTGCGCTCATTGTCCCGCCCGTCACCATGATGGACGGAATATTGACCCGTGCCATGCCCATCAGGTTGCCCGGCATCCCCTTATCACAGCTCGCGATAAAAGCCCCGCCGTCAAAGGGTGTGGCGCTGGCATGAATTTCAATCATGTTGGCAATCATCTCGCGGCTCACCAGGCTGAAGTTGATTCCGTCCGTGCCCTGGCTCTCACCGTCGCAGATATCGGTGCAGAAGTAACGCGCACCATACCCCCCCGCCTCAAGGACCCCCCTGCGGACAGCCTCCACCAGCTTCATCAGGTGGGCGCTCCCGGGGTGACTGTCCCCCGCTGTGCTCTCAATAATAATCTGCGGTTTGCCCAGATCCTCAACGCTCCAGCCGCAGCCGATGCGCAGCGGATCAATCTCCGGGGCAAGTTTTCTCAATTTCTGGCTGGGCAATTCCTTCATTTTTATCCCCTCTCCGGGTTACGCCGGGATTCCGATGTGGACGACAGTCACGTCGCCGGAGATGCGCGGGGCCAAATCAAGGCCCTGCTTCATGCGGTGGAACGTCACTGTCTTGTGGGCATGAACCGCCGTACCCAATAACTTCCCCGTGTTGGCATCCAGTCCGGAGGGCATATCCACAGCGACAATGTGTAATGCCTCCTTGTTGATGGACTCAATGGCGCGCCGGTATATCCCCTCTACGGGGCGGTTCAGCCCCGTGCCGAAGATTGCGTCGACGCAGGTTTCGCAGCCTCTCAGCGCGTGTTCAAAGTCGTCGAAGGTCTCGTCGGTCAGTGAGTGCAGCACCTCCGGGGCCAGCTTGTTCATGATCTTCAGGTTTGTTTTGAAGTCCTCGCTGCCCCTGGCGGGATCGCCAATGATGTACACGCGGACATCTCGCCCCTGAATGCACAGGTGCCGCGCAACGGCCAGGCCGTCCCCCCCGTTGCTGCCCGTCCCGCAGACGATTGCGAACACGGCATAATTCTCAAGCTCCCGGACAACGGCCAGCGCGGCGTTCTCCATCAAAAGGATGCTGGGAATTCCAAAGTCCTCCACGGCGCACCGGTCTGCCTCGCGCATCTGCTCCCGCGAGATTGCTTCGGGGAAGTTCACGCCGCGGTAAACCACGTTGCGTGCCATCTCCTCGTCAGTCAGAGCTTCCATTGTAAAGGTATCCATGCTGTTTCCTCCTGCTCTCAACGGGGGCTTCCTGAGGTCTCCCCACTGGGGTTATATCTTAAAAAGGGGTGCCAATATCTTAATAATCCTGTCCCCCCGCTCCCGGGGACTGATCTCCTCTTTCTTCTCGTCGGACGGCGTTTCCTGGCCGCCATTTTCTCCTCCGGCGGGAGCGGGAGGTATGTCCGGAATATTGAGGGCGCTGCAGATTGCCCCCCTTAACGTATCCGCTCTGGCCTTGGCGTCGGGAAAGAGGCTCAGACAGTCAATGAGGAAATCCCTCAGAACTCCGCGGTCCTCATCCTGGAGCCAGACCTGAATAAACTCCCCGTAGAATTCCGGCGGGTAGGGCGCGGGCAGATGGAGCCACCGCTGGGCTTCCAGACGGACTTGGTCCTCCGTGGAGAGAGTGAAATAATCGTTCAGGCGCTGCCTCAGAGGCTGAAAAAATCTCTGTTCGCGGGCCCCCGTCAGGGAACAGAGGAATTCCAGCAGAAAGGCCGCCGTGTAGTAGTCCTGGGAGAGCGTCGTCCCCAGTTCCAGTGGCAGGAACAGGATACTGTCGTCCCACCGATAATCCCGTCCGGATATCCCCAGATTCGGCAGAATCTGGTATCCCTCCACCTGTGCCATGTCCACCATATCCTTGCGGACGCGGCCATGAACCTTATCCTCCACCCGGTCAATATCCATCAGATCCCCCAGCGCGCTCAGGGTCGCAAGGAGGGGATCGTCGCTGCCCTCAGGCCGAAGCCCTTTGATGAATCCCTCGAAGTCGGGCCGCCCCTCCAGGACCTCCGCAGCCGTCTCCTGTTTGGGTTTCAGTGTGTCAACAAAGTCCTTCCAGGCGGTGAAGAGGCGCTGAAAGGCCTTAAGGTCTTCAAAGAAATTGGGGATCTCCACGGGCGCGGTGTCCTTCAGAGAACTGGTGATGGTGGGGTTGGTGGGGGTATAGGCAATGGCAATGGAGGTCTCGGGCTTCTTGAGAATGAGTCCTCCGCTGCACGTTGTCCTGTACAGGGACGTGAACTGCTGCAAAAGCTCATCCGAGTGGGCAATCTGGGGCGCATACATGCCGAGTGCAGCCTGCCTCATCTGAGCAGAGGTACGCATCAGCGTGAAGGCCACGGCGGAAGGCACCGGCAGCATGGCGTTGGCGTAGGAGCCCAGAAGCATCCCCAAAAGCTCATCCGGGACAGTGAGAAGCCTTCTGCACAGGGCCAGCAGTTCATCCTCCGGAAGCCACATCTTAACAGCCATCCAGGTGATGAAGTGAATGAAGGTGCTGCGCATATTTTCCCAGCGTATAAGCGGCAGCATACAAAAAGCCTCCGTGATGCAGAGCCCCAGATCCAGGCGGTCAATCATGGCACGGCGCTCCAGGCCGTAGAGCCATATCGTGGGGAAACAGATGTGGTACGGCGGCTGAATGCGGCCGCCCGCAAGCCACGTCAGGTACATTCCACGCAGGAGTGGGCTCATATCCTTGTAAGAAACAGCCCCCTCCGACGGAAGTGTTGTCCCCTCCTCCGGGAACTCCACCGGCAGGGTGATGTCAATGCAGCTGGGCTCCTCAGTGGAACTGGGGCCATTGGACCAGTAGGTGATGGGGCTCTGAACGATAAAATCGCCCACCTGAACGGCGTGGGAGCGGCCGCACCATCGCAGCAGCGTCGCAGAGGCCTTGCCCTTGGGTTTGCTTTCAGAGCTGGAGAAAGCATAGGGCTGTGCCCCCTCCCCTGCCGGAGCAGCGGTGGAATAAGTGGCAGAGGCAACGGCATCGGGCGAGCTGATAGGCTTGGCGGCAAGGGCCGGCGCTTCCTGTCCGGTCTGCCCGGGCTGTCCGTTTTGTTCAGACTCCGGTGAGGCAGCGGAAGCATCGGGGGGCGTCTCCGTGCTGGCACTTTTTTGTTTTTGCTTGAGCAGGGCCCCGACCGCAACGGCCACGACGATCCCAATCACCAGATAGAACATTTGCCCCCTCGCCTCCCTTATTCATCATAGCGAACTCATGACTCACCACGCGTTGACAATTCCATGTGGGCAAGTATAGCAAATCAGGGGTATGTTTTCAATAAAGCGTTGCCAGAGCTGACTGATTTCAATGATATAATATTATTGAAGCAAATATCTGTTCGTTTTTTGGTGGGAGAACCGAGGCCTGACCGCTGCTGTCATCCCTGCAGTGCCGTCAATTTCGAAAGGAGCGTAATCTCATGGGGAAAAAACTGTGTGCCGTCATGCTGTGCGCTGTGGCTTTGGCCACACCCTATGCGGCTCTTGCAAAAACCAATCTGAAAGACGTTCTCATCGATGTGGGGGTTACTATCCTCAAGGAAGCCATAAAGAACCCCGGTACAGCAGGCCGAAAAAAACCTGATGAGACGCAGCCGGAAAAGCCGGTTCCGAAAGTCTCCGCTGCTCCCGCTTCCCGCCTGTCCGAAGCACAGTACCTTGAATTTGTGGAAATATGCAGGACCGGCTCTGTGAAAGCCTTCAAAGCAAAGCTCAGAAACGAAAACATATCCCCCAATGCGATTTATGAAAGAGGCATGGGATATGATTTCCTATTGAATATCGCCGCTGCAAACGCGCCTGATGCGAAGATTATCCGGTTCCTCACAGACGAAAGCGAAATAGATGTCAATCAATATCAGGACGATGTTCCCTGGCCGGCATTGTTCAGCGCCGCCTGCAGGGAGGACGCCCGGCCTGAGGTCATGGCCGCGCTGATTGAAGCAGGAGCCAATGTCAATGCTGTGGGCGGGGATGACGGCAGCTCCGTGTTAATGTTTGCCGCCAAATCAGGGACCCCGGAAGCGGTACAGATTTTAATTGACTCCGGCGCGGAGGTTAATGGTCAATATGGTCCTTATAAGTATACGGCCCTGACAGCGGCCGCGCTGGGCACTGAAAAACCCGAAGTTATTGTCACTCTGCTCAAAGCCGGCGCGGACGCGGGGATAAAAGACAGCTGGGGCAAGTTTGCCGTCAACTACGCACGGGAAAACCCCAGTCTCAAAGGCACGAAGGCCCTGAGGATGCTGGAGGAGGCCAGCGGCGGGGAAAAAGCCCCGGCCCAAAAGACCGCCGGCAGGAAAAGCAGTGTAAAAAGGACCACCAGAAAGAAAGCAAGATAGGGAAAAGCATAGGGCAAGCTCCTGTGCGCTGAAGCGTCAAAGATCCGGCAGCCCCAGGGAGCTTTGTCTGACCAGCGATATTTTTATGCGGGAGTGCGCTATAATAACGGGGAGAAAAGCACCACACGCAAAAAAGGGATCAAGGGGGAAACAGACATGAGCGTTGTCATCAATATCCGTGATGCCGTCAAAAAATACGGCGGCAACACCGTTATCTCCGGCCTGTCGCTCCACATCGAGGGCGGCGAGTTCTTCACCCTCCTGGGGCCTTCCGGCTGCGGCAAGACGACGCTGCTGCGCATGATTGCAGGCTTCAACAGCATTGAGGGCGGTGATTTCTACTTCAATGACACCCGCATCAATGACCTGGACCCAGCCAAACGCAACATCGGAATGGTGTTCCAGAACTACGCGATTTTTCCTCACATGAACGTCCGCAAAAATGTGGAGTTTGGCCTGAAGAACCGGAACTTCGACCGCTCAAAGATTCACGATCAGGCAAACCGGTTCCTCAAGCTGATGCAAATCGACCAGCTTGCGGACCGCATGCCGGCGCAGCTCTCCGGCGGACAGCAGCAGCGCGTGGCTCTGGCCCGCGCCCTTTGCATTGAACCTCAGGTCCTTTTGATGGATGAGCCTCTGTCCAATCTGGATGCCAAGCTGCGCGTGGAGATGCGCTCGGCCATCAAGGAAATACAGAACAGCGTGGGGATTACGACCGTCTATGTCACCCACGATCAGGAGGAGGCCATGGCGGTCTCCGACCGTATCGCGGTTATGAACGCCGGCATCATCCAGCACGTCGGCACCCCCAAGAACATCTATCAGCGTCCCGCCAACGTCTTTGTCGCCACCTTCATTGGCCGAAGCAACATGATGGAGGGGACGCTGTGCGTTGAGGACGGACGGGCCGTTGTTGAAATGCCCACGGGCTACCGGGCCGTCTTTGACAACGTTCTGCCGGAGGACCTGAAAGAACAGAAGGTCAGGATAAGCGCCCGGCCTGAGGAGCTTATTCTGCAGAAAGGGGATTCCGATGGACTGGCGGCGGTGATTGACAGCTGCGTATTCCTTGGGCTGAATACCCACTACTTCGCTCACCTCACCACCGGCGAGAAGGTGGAGGTTATTCAGGAGTCCACCATCGACTCCATCATTGGTCCTGGGACAGAGGTCCGCCTGCGCCTGAACACGGACAAGGCAAACCTGTTCTCCGGGGACGGCTCAAGGAACCTCCTTTCCGGAGTGAAAAACGACGTGCAGGATGCGCCAGTGCCGGCGACGGCACAGGGAGGTGGCCGCTCTTCGACGGCCGGCCCCGTTTCCGGAAAGTAGGGGGGCTTCCCATGACCGAGACAAGCAGCCATACAGCGCGGGCTTTAAAATCCCGGTTCGAGGTGTGGGACATCATCACATGGGGTTTTCTGGCCCTGTTCGTCCTGTTCCTCGTCTACCCAATGTACGGTATCCTGAAGCAGTCGGTGTTTTCGCCGGACGGCCATTTCACCCTGGAGCAGTTTGGCAAGTTCTTCTCCACCCCTTACTATTCCTCGACCATTATCAACAGTTTTGAGGTAACCATCGCCGTCACGCTGGTGACCCTGCTGCTGGGCATTCCCTTTGCCTATTTCTACTCCTTTTATCAGCTCCGCGGCGGGAAATTTCTGTTCGTCGTCTCTATCCTCTGCTGTATGTCCGCTCCCTTCATCGGGGCCTACAGCTGGATTATGTTATTGGGGCGCAACGGCATCATCACCGTATTCTTCCGGGATGTCTTCGGCATCCGTCTGGGCAGCATCTACGGGTTCGGCGGCATTCTGATGGTCCAGGCGCTCAAGTTTTTCCCCCTCGTTTTTGTCTATATGAACGGCGCGTTTAAGTCCATCGACAACACGCTGCTGGAGGCGTCGGAGAATATGGGCTGCACGGGGGTCAGACGCTTCTTCTCCGTCATCATGCAGCTCTCCATGCCCACGATACTGGCCGCGTCGCTCCTGGTGTTCATGCGGGCCTTCGCGGACTTTGGGACTCCGCTGCTCATCGGCGAGGGCTACCGGACCTTCCCGGTGGAGATTTACAATCAGTATCTCGGTGAAAACGGCACGAACCACAACTTTGCCGCCGCGATCTCTGTGATTGCCATCGTGGTAACGGCGGCGGTGTTCTTCGTCCAGAAGTGGGCCACCACGAAGTACAACTTCTCCATCAGCGCCCTGCACCCCGTACAGAAGAAGAAGATGAAGGGGATCAGCGGTGTATTGATGTACGTGTTCTGCTACGGGCTCACGGCGCTGGCATTTCTGCCGCAGCTCTACATTGTGTACCTGTCGTTCTGCAACTGCGACGGCGCCGTGTTCAAGCCGGGATACTCCCTGGGCAACTACCAGCAGGCGATGAAAAAGCTTCTGGTGCGCTCCATCAACAACACGCTTATCTTCGGCGTCGTGTCTCTGGCGCTCATCATTCTCTTCGCCATTTTGATTGCCTATCTGGTGGTGCGCCGGCCGCGGCCGCTGAACAACACGATTGACACGCTGTCCATGCTGCCCTACATCATGCCGGGCTCCATCATCGGCATCGCGCTGGTGATTGCCTTTGGCAGCCAGCCCCTTGCCCTGACGGGGACTATGACCATCATGATCCTGGCCCTGGTGATCCGGCGAATGCCCTACACGATACGATCGGCAACGGCAACACTGCAGGCCATCCCCATCAGCACCGAGGAGGCTTCGATATCCCTTGGAGCGGGCAAGCTCAAGACGTTCCTCACCGTGACGACGCCCATGATGGCCAACGGGATTCTGTCCGGCGCAGTGCTGAGCTGGGTGGCCATTGTGACGGAGCTCTCCAGCGCCATCATCCTGTACAACAACCGGACAATCACGCTCACCATGTCCACCTATGCTGCCATTTCCCGCGGCAATGACGGACTGGCCTGCGCTTTTGCCGCGATTTTGACGGCGCTGACCACGGTTTCACTGATCCTCTACCTTGTCATCAGCAAGTCTGAGGACAACATAAGATTGTAGGCGTTTTATCAGGCATTTCGCTCTTAAGCAGCTGTAAGGTCAGGGAAGTATTCCCTGACCTGAAATAACTGGAGGCTCCAGGGGGCTTTTTCCCTGAGCTTAAAATCGTCAGGAGTTTCAGGGGGGCTGTTCCCCCTGAGCATAAATCCAAAGGAGGTTTTCGTAATGAAGAAGTGCGTTTCTCTGTTTCTGACCGCGCTGCTTGCGCTGTCCTGCACGGCCGCGATGGCCGAGGTCTCCGGGCCGCTGGTGTTGTATTCCTCCATGACGGACAACGACATCAACAATCTGATCGAGGCCTTCAACGAGGTCTACCCGGACGTTGAGGTGGAAGTTGTCAACGGTTCCGCGGGTGAGCTTCAGGCCCGTACCCGTGCTGAGGCCGCCAACCCTCAGGGCGACATTCACTGGGGCGGCCTGTCCCCGTCGGACGGAAGCGCCAATGACGACATCTACGAGCTGTATACCTCGCCGTACGAGGCAGACCTGCCGGATGACTACAAGTCCCACAACGGCCGCTACAATCAGGACCACCTCAGCACCGTTGTGTTCTGCGTGAACGTCGCGGCTGAGAAGGAGCTCGGCTTCCAGATTAAGACCTACGAGGACCTGCTCAGGCCGGAACTGAAGGGTAAATTTGTCCTTTCTGACCCGAACTCTTCTTCAGCGGCCTGGAACAACCTGTGCAACATCTTTGCCGTGTACGGCTACGATTCGCAGGCGACGTGGGATATTCTGCGCGGAATGCTGAAGAACGGCCTGGTCATTTCAACCTCTTCGTCCGTCTGCTTCAAGGCAGTTGACTCCGGCGAGTATGTCGTTGGACTGACCTATGAGGACGGAGCAGACACACTTCTGAAAGCCGGCTCTGACCGTATCCGCCTTCAGTACCCTGAGAACGGTGCTTCCGCCACGTCCATGGGCTGCGCCGTGATCAAGAACTGCCAGCACCCCGAGGCCGCGAAGGCAATGGTCAACTTCCTGATGAGCCCTGAAGGTCAGAAGGCGATTGCCACCCGTCTTGAGACGCTGCGTTTCACGAACCCGAAGGCGCACTACACCATCAAGTACCTGCCGCCGGACGACACGATCAAGTGGGTGAATCGCGACATAAAGTGGCTCACAGAGCACAAGGCCGAGATTCTTGAGAAGTGGAACGCCCTGTACACAGAAACTCGATAACCCTCTTGTATTTATAGGAACTTTTGTGTATAATACTTATGTTTGAGAAGGGCGATTAGCTCAGTGGTAGTAGCGCTTCCTTCACACGGAAGAGGTCACAGGTTCGAACCCTGTATCGCCCACCAAGTAAAATCAAGGCTTCAGGAGATTTCCTCCTGAAGCCTTTTTCATTCCGTTACATCACCCTTACCTCATCCTGATCGGCCTTTCTGCTCCCTTTTATCCTGATGTGCTTCCTCAGTTCCCCTTCTCCCCCGGCAGCAGTTCCCCGGATATGAGGAGGGAAGAATGTGACGCCCTCCGACGGAAGATATATCCCCGCCTCCTCTGCTGCGCCGCGCGCCCGATCGGAGGCTGACCAGACAATGGAAAGCTGCCGGAGGGACCCCACTACCTGATTCAGTGTCTTCGGAGATTCCTTCCACGTCCCCGCGCTGCGTTCTCTGTCCGCGGAGAGATAACGCACGCAGGGGACACAGGTCACGCTGATGCCGTTCCTCAGCCTCTCTCCGGACGGCCGCGGACATATCCTCCGGCCCATCGTTCCTATGCTTCAGCCCTCACAGTAAAGAGAGCAGAAGGGACCACCTACGTGGCGGTCCCTTCTGCTCTTACTCTTATGAGAATACTTCTGACGTTTACCGGGCAGCTTTGCCCTTTTTGGGAGCTGCCTCAAGTGTGACGCCGTTTTTTCTGAGGAAAGCCTTAACCTCGGCGTTGGGATGGACGGTCAGCCCCTCCTTATATTTGTCCATGGCCTCCTGAACCTTCCCCGCCTGGTAGAGAGCATTCCCCGCCCGGAAAAGGTCATTGGCGGACTTCGTTGCCTTCTGATCGCGAAGAATGACCTCAATATCCTCAATCCAGGACCTCAGGGAGTCGTCGCCCGGTGACATGGCAAGGGCCTTTCGATACAGCGAGACGGCCTCGTCCAGACGTCTCTGGAGATAGAGCGTGTCCCCCTGACGCACAAGGCGCGTCGCGTCGGCCCGCGTTCCCAGTCCCACGTCTTCGGGCCCGTTCACAGGGTCAGGAGAGGCAGGAACGGTCTTCTTCAGCTCTTCAACGCGATTTTGAGCTTCCGAAGTCTCCCACATACTCAGGCTCTCGAGAAACTTTTGCAGGGCTTCGGCATGTTTGCCCCTCCGCTCAAGCTTCATCCCATCACTGTAGAGCCGTGAAGCCAGTTTCTGACGCCTGGAGACGACACTTTGCAGTTCGTTCATATGCTGACTCAGGGCAGCGTCCTGGTTGCTCATGAGGCTGGCACTGTAATGATTGAGAGCCTCCTGAAGACGTCCCTCGCGCTCAAGGGCGCTTCCCTCCGCAGCATATTTATCTGCGTCAGCAATAAGCGCCATACGGTTTTGAATGCGCTCCACACGATTCTCAACAGCATCCGAAGAGACCAGTTTCAGGGACTGTGTGTAGTAATCCAGAGCTTCATCGTAGAGTCCTTCCTGATCATAGGCAGAGGCCGTATCCCTCAGCCACTGCGCCTTCTGGCGCAGAATACGGTCCGCATCGGCCTCCTTCTCAGCCTCCCGGATCTCCTGCTCCCCCTCAGCCATAGGCCATACCACCTGGGCCCGACGATAGCTTTTCAAAGCCTCATCGTAGAGTTTTCTGGCCCGCTGTTCTTTGGCCTGCCGGCGAAGTTCCTCCCCCCTGAGGCAGCGGGCATAAATAGACATCATGTTTCTGGCTCCGCCTGTGATTTCCGAATCTCTTGGTGCGGCATCCTGGGCATTTTTCGCCAGCTCAACGGCCTCTGTATGCTTCTTTTCCTCCCAGAGGGTCTGGGCCTGCTGCCAATCCTGCCACGCCTGCCTGCTCCGCTCGGACTCTTTCAAAATGAATCGGGACAGAGCCACGCTGATGACAATTTTACCCTTTCCCATAAAGACTCCAGCGGGAGTGAAGGCTTTGACAGAGAGCTCGCTTTCCCCCGTCTCGCTGCGCTGAATCAAAAGATCATGGGCGTCCTGACTGAGGACAGCCGTGGCAGCATCCACAGTCCAGACAAAGCTATGCTTCCCTTCAAAAGCGGGCCTGAGCTTTGCCCTGATGCGGACAGGCCGCCCCACTGGAAGCGCGCCGGCTTCAACGTCCTTTCTTTCAATGGAGTCCCAAATCAGGACTGGTTCCGGGACAACGGAAAGATCAACGTCAAATTCGCTGGGAACGACCGTTCTGCTGATTGTCCCCAGAGATGCGCCGCTCGTCCTGTCCCGAACAGTGGCCGAAACCTGAATGGGAGACGTGTCGACAGGGGTGAAAGCACATTCAAAGCCTCCTTCCCTCAGCAGAATAGGCTGCACGTTGCCGCTGACAGCCCATTCAATAATCGCGTCCGATGGCAGGGAGTCGGGATCGGGAGAGAGTGAAAACTCCTCCCCGACGTGGGGCTCGCGCTCATGAAGAAACTTCGGAGCAGAGCAGCTGGGCGAACAGCCCAACACCAGCAGTAAAACAGCACAGAGCAAAACCTTTAAACGTTTTTTCAGAGCCATCTGAGAGACCTCCTTCACTGCTAATAAACCACTCCGGGAACCGTGTATCAAAGTATCAAATCACGCGGATCCGCCCCGTCCCCCCTCCGGGACACCCGCTGAGCGGGGCTGTGAGGGTTCCGATGACGGCCGCATGGCTGAAGCCATGTTCTCTGGCGAAAGCCAGAAGCTCATCCGCCTTCTCCGGAGCAACAGCCATCAACAGCCCGCCGGACGTCTGGGCATCAAAGAGCATATCAAGGGCGGACTGAGAGAAATCCCCGCTGATATCCACCTGAGCCTCGTAGGCCGCGCGGTTGCGGTACGCCCCCTCCGGCACCAGCCCCATGTCCGCCAGTTCCCTGACACCGGGGAGAACCGGGACGTCGTTCAGGGAGAGGCAGCAGTCCACCGTCCCCTCGCTGAGCATATCCAGAATATGCCCCGCCAGGCCGAAACCCGTTACATCCGTCCCGGCATGAACAGCGCGGTGCAGGGACTCGGGCATATCCAGCGGAAGGGAGTTGAGCGCGGTCATCCAGCGGATGGCCTCCGTACGGGTCTCCTCCCTTTCTATCATATCGGCTTTGATGGCCGTGACCGCGATCCCCGTCCCAATGGGCTTCGTCAGGACCAGCTTATCTCCTGGCCGTCCCCCCACCGTCCGCCAGATGGCGTCGCGATCCACCTCACCATAGACGACAAGGCCATACTTGGGCTCATCGTCCTGAACGCTGTGTCCCCCCACCAGAAAAGCGCCCGACGACCGGGTGCGCTCAAAGCCTCCCTCAAGGATGCGCTTGAGCACGTCGAGCCCCAGCGTCTTCGTCGGGAACCCCACAACGTTCAGGGCTACGATGGGCCTTCCCCCCATGGCAAAGACATCGCTGATGGAGTTCGCCGCCGCCACCTGCCCCCAAATGTAAGGATCGTCAACAACGGGCGTAATGAAGTCCACCGTGAGGATGCCGATCCGCCGCTCGTCCAGTATCCAAAGAGCGGCGTCCTCCCCTCCGCTCCAGGCCGCCAGAACGCGGTCACTCTCCGCCTGCGGGATATCCGCCAAAACCTGAGCAAGGTCCGCCGGACCTATTTTAGCCGCTCACCCACTGGTGTGGGACAGCTCTGTCAGACGCTTCTTCACCTTCTGCTCGTTGCCGTTACAGCAGGACATCGTCACACCAGCTTTCGCTTAAAAATTTTCCTAATTCATCCCTGCCGGAGCAGAGAGGCAGACACAACATCATCTTGACCATCAGGGCCTCGCGGGTCATGTCCCGGGCGGACAGGACACCAAGGTCCTCCGCCCTTCGCCCAACCTCATAGGCTCCCAGATCCGTCCCCCCGAACAGGGCCTGTGACCTCATGACGAGGGGAATACCGGCGGAAATGCCGCGCCGGATGAAGTTCATAAGCGCCCCCTCCGGCACACCCCCCAAACCGTAGCCCTCAAGGACAACGGCCCGTGGGCCGGCCCCGAGAACCGCATCCAGCAGACGGACTTCCATGCCTGGAAAGATGGGGAGAAGAGCGATGTTATTCTCCAGGACGGGAGAGGAACCCCAGGGAGCCGCTTCCAAAGAAAACTTCGGCGTCTGAGTGCTGAGCCAGGCGATTCTGTGAGTGCCCTTGTCCTTCATTTCGCCCAGGATGGGATAATTCACACTGACAAAAGCGTGTTTGTGGCGGGCATCCACCTTGGCGGCCCGTACCCCATGGATAAGCGTGCCGTTAAAGGCAACAGACACCCCACGCCGCCGGTACATCACGAGCTGCATCGCGAACTGAATCGCGGAAAAGAGATTATCTGCGGCATCGCTGCCGGGCGTCCCGGCCGGAAGCATGGAACCCGTTATCACAACGGGAAGCCCCACGCCGTGCAGCAGGTAAGAGAGGGCCGCGGCGGTCCAGGCCAGGGTGTCCGTCCCGTGCAGCAGGACAGCAGCGTCATATTCCGCCTCCCGCGCCCGAACCTGCTCCGCCATGAGGAGCCAGTCTTTGGGCTGCATGTCCGTGCTGTCCCTGGACATGAGATCAACAACGTCAATCTCGTGGTCAAACCCCATCAGATCCGGGCAGAGTTGGAGCAGACCACTGCCAGTCAGCCCTGGCTTCAGCCCGCTTTCCGACGGGACGGAAGCAATGGTCCCGCCGGTGGAGAAAAGTATGATCTTCATGACAAATCCTCCAGTTCAAGGTCTGAAAATCACCTCTATAAGTTTACACTCTTTATTTGGAGATTGACAAGTTTTTTTGTGGCGGTATAATACCTATTGTTGTGGTGAGTTGGCCGAGAGGCTGAAGGCACTCGCCTGCTAAGCGAGTATAGGGGCTAAAACCTCTATCGAGAGTTCGAATCTCTCACTCACCGCCAGGATTTTCAGGGAAGGAAGTCCTGCAGATAAAGCGCGGCAGTAGCTCAGCTGGATAGAGCGAAGGCCTACGGAGCCTTAGGTCGTGGGTTCGAATCCTGCCTGCCGCGCCATTATTGTAAACAAATGAATCTATATGATAATATAACCCCGCTGTAGAGCGGGGTTTATTGTTATTTACGGATTGATTGAAATGCATATAAATACATATGAATCCAATATGCAACCGTACCCTTTTCCGTACCTATTTTCAGGGGTACGGGAATCACGCGAAAAAAGTGGTACGGCACCGTGCAGTAAATATCCGTCAGCCATTTCCGGAAGGTCCTGAAGGCTTTCGCCAGCGCGGTGCCTGGAGCGGTCCCCTCCATCAG
>JAILIX010000038.1 GCA_024695065.1 Fretibacterium sp.
CGGAGCCACCTTTTTTTTAGGGGTGCTGTCGTCATCGTCAACTTCCACCTCAACCTTGACTTTCTTCGCCTCCGCAGCCGTCGGCAGCCCTGGCACAAGACACAGCAACGCAGCAAACAACAGTACAGAAGACAGTAAACGCTTTACAAAACTTTTGCTCATTACAAAAACCTCCCTGACCGTTTTAGCATAAGACAATGAAGCCACCGATTAAAATTACTCAAAAACAAACAAAATCAGGCCAGCTCAACCAGATTGGGATTATACGACAAGTTGAGGACCGTGAGTCCGCTGCAGCAGCAAGACAGGGCGCACAGCCCCAACAGGTTATTATAACCCGTCAAGAACCTCAATAGGGTTCTGCCTCAATACAATCCCTTTCCACCACCTTTTGCCAGTGTCAGGTTCGTGTTCGCTGTGGCTGCAACGCAGCCTCTCCCGTGAGGTGTTCTTCCACAGAGCAAACTGCCAGTGCAATAGCCTGCAGCACGAACGAAAACGAACATCTTAAAAAAATTCATTCAAAATACATCCCGCGAGTTAAATTATTTTAAGTTCAGGCACACTACTTCTTAACCGAAAAGTTAATCGTGGCCTTGCCATCCTCTGACACCATAAGTGTTCTGAAGTTGACCTGTTTTCCACCCTTCACAGGTTTGCCGTCGAAGGACTTGAAGGCGTTTTGGGGATGAATCCAAAAACGTCCGGCATACCTGGAATCACCGGGCTTGGCTGTCCAAACAAGCCTGCTGCCGGATTTAGCATAAAATCCGAAGCCAAACGAGAGGTTGACGTTACTATAAGTCACCGTTCTCCCCTTCCGTGGTTCAACTTTGTACCACCCCCTCGTGAAACTGCCGGCATCTTCACCGCTGTCCGGCCAGCCTGCCAGAGCCACAAAAATATTCGCGTCCGTCTTGTTCACCAGTGTGACAGACAGATTGCGAACCTCTTCGATGGGTTCCTCACAGGGCTCCTCCTCGTCTCCGCCGCTTTCGGGACGTTCCGCCTTACGAGGTTCCCCATCGTCCACTACAGGAGCGTTGTCCTTTGGGGCGGCCAAATGCAGCTGCAGCCAGGAATCCTCACCGCCTAGTTTATAAAAAACCGAGATTGAACCGTCACATGAATCGAAAGAATAAACACCGCCGGATACATCCACGGGAACACTCGTATCCTCGACCACTCCCCTGTTGTACGCAGAGACCTGGACTTTGCCGGTGTACCTTGAGAGATCCAGCCGCCACTTACCCCCTTTTGTCTTTTTGACCAGAAAATCCTCCGCGTCTATCTTGTCCCCATTGGGAAGCGTAACCGCAGCCGCATCAGGCAGTGTCACTTCCTGAAGTTTGGATTTTTTTAACAGATCCAGCCTTGCAAGCGCGGTATCGCCGCAGTACAGCCACTCCAACGCCGACTGATTCGACAAGTCAAGCTCTTTCAGTTTATTCGACGAACAGTCGAGAGCGTACAGCGACGGGTTGCGGGACAGGTCCAGCTTTGTGAGTTTGTTTCCGGAGCAGTTGAGATTCTCCAGCTTTGGGACACCAGACAGATCCAGGTCCATCAGCCCGGTATCATAACAGCTCAGGGCCCTCAGAGCCGGACTGCCGGACAAATCCAGCTCCGTCAGTTTGTTGATGCCGCAGTTCAGGTGTATCAGAGCCGGAGTGTTGGACAGATTCAATTCTGTCAGCTTATTATCCGGACAGTCAATGTTGGATAAAGCCGGTGTGTCGGACAAATCAAGCTTAGTGAGCTGGTTGCTGCCGCAGTTAAGAATTTCAAGCTTAGAATTGCCGGACAAATTCAGCTTCGTCAGCTTGTTCTGAGAACAATCGAGAGTTTTCAGCGCCGGAACACCGGACAGGTTCAGCTCCGTGAGTCCCAAGCCGCTGCAGCGCAGCCATTCCAGTGCTTTGTTTTTCGACAAATCCAACGTCTTGATGGGATTTCCGTCGCAGCGCAGGGATGTCAACGCCGTGAAATACTCAATTCCTTTCAGGCTGGATATATCATATAACCCATAAAAGCTGACGTCCAGTTCTTTTACGGCGGCGGCCTGCTTGTCCGTAAGCACATCACCCCCCTTAGCCACCTCCTCTTTCACCCATTGCCGGAACTTCTCGTCCGGGAAGTGCTTCGCGTCAATTTTTACGTCCGACCATGCTCTTATGGGTACAAGTGCCGTTCCAGCCGTCAGTACAAGGGCAAGCAACACAACAGACAACGAACGTTTCAGAAAACTTTCACTCATTGAATCCCCTCCTGATCCAAAAGACGACCTGCTGGCTTTGCACCCGCGAAAAGCCGCTTAGCCGGCCGCAGGAATAGGTATCCTGAAATCTCTGTCCTCAACCTTTCTTTCGTCTTCCCAGTCTGGTTTCTCTTTCACGAAATGCTCCCATATCTCCAGAGTTTCTGTCTCATCGTCGAGAACAGTGACCGTAAAGTTCCGTGTCTCTGTTGCTGTGGCTTCACCAAAGATGCTCAGGCTTTCCTCAAGAGTGTCATAAAGAGCTACCGAGCACCACCATGCCTCGTTCCCCCTGTACTTCCAGTCTTTCATTCGGGGGCCCTTGCTCTCATCGACGGAGTTGAACACAAACCTGTGCGGGTCTACCCAGAAGAAACGCCCAGCCGAGACGAACGACACATTCTTTTCAAAACTCCTGTTCGCCGTATTGATGATGTAGAGGTCGACGTAACGCTTTGCCTCCGCCCCGCGGCTTACCAGGAGTTTCTCGCCAGACGGGGAAATCTCCACCACGCTAATCCCCGCCCCCTCCATGGGCAGGAACCCCGCAGGCTCAGCTTCCTCACCACGAAAGAAGTAAATGCCGCCCTCCGAACCCTTCATTTCTTCAGACAGTTCTGGATCAACAAGTATCCAGGCCCAAAGCCCTTCGTCGGTGCCATCTGTGCCGGCCCACTGGACTTCCTCATCCTCCAGCAGTGTTTCCCTGCCATTGTTGACACGGTAAACTTTTCTTTCTTTAAGGATATAATCTCCTTCTTTTGCCAGCGCCGTTCCGGCGCACAGCACAGCCAGCAGCAGTGCGAACGCCAAATAGTGTTTGAATTTGCCCCTTCTCATCATAGATTCTCTCCTTTTAACTCCCCGGCCATTACGGAGAACAGCTCATCATAAGACAGTTCAGCAATCGGTTCTCCGCCGCTGTACCATTTTACGAATCGTCCCTCCGCTTTGGCGCTCTCCCACACATCAGGGGACTCAAGCGCCTTAAAGCGCATCGCCCCCAGACAGGGCTTCAGGTCCAGCAGCACCTGGCTGCCAGACTTGAAGTCCACCCAAATCAATCCGTCCCTCAGGGGCCTTACACCAACTATCGGAGTCTCGGCCATGATGTCCGCTAACCCGCCGCGGGAATGGGAATTGTCATTTCCTTGTATTCAATCTTATCCGAATCGCTCCAGTCTTTCATGTCCTTAACGGAACTTTCATTGATGTCCAGCGTCCCCTCATCATGGTCGCAGCCAATGATGATATAGTCAACGGTATCCGTTGCCTTTTTAAGAATGGTCAGTTCCTCAAACTCTGTGTCATAAAGTGCCGGTGAGCACTGCCAGTCGTCACCGCCCTTGGTCCTCGGGCCTTTTTCCACGTCAATTGAAGTAAAGATGAATCGGTGAGGATCCACCCAAAAGCAGTGTCCCGCAGAGTTAAAAGACGCTTTTTTCTCAAAGCTCTTCTTCTCCAAATCAATGAAGTATAAGCTGAGATCCTGTTTAACTTCCTCACCGCAGCTTACCAGCAGTTTCTCGCCGGACAGGGAGAACTCCAGCATACAGGCAGCAGCGTTCTTAAAGGGCAGGAATCCAAACGGCTTCTCATCATCGCCCAGGAAGAAATAAATACCGGGCTTTGAACCTTTCATCTCCTCTGACAGTTCGGAATCCACCAGAATCCACGAGAAAAGCCCGGCTTCAGTACCGGCACGCTGCGGCTCTTCATCCTCCAGCAGCTTTTCCTTGCCGCCATCCACACGGTATACCTTGCCGTCTTTCAGGACGTAGTCTCCCACATCCGCCCACGCCGCTGTCAGCGTCATAACGCAAATCAGCAGCGCCATAAACATCTTCCGCTTCATTTCATAATACCTCCCTTTAGTATTATTATTTCCAGACCTTACTTAGTAATATAAAATGGATTCAACCGTGGTTTTCTGTTCCCGGACAAGATAAGGCACCTGAAATCAGCCATTCTTCGCCGGGGACAACGCTACGCACACAAAGTCCCCTCCATTTTTTTTCTTATTCTATTTTTCCTCCGTTCTCATGGAGATAATGGCCCATGTATTCTTGCCATTCCACTTATAGGGCTTCGCTGTGGCCCTGAACGTGTAGGGACGGTCATTCTTATCCTCGGCGTTGTAGATATCACCTGTCATGACAACAACATCCCCCTTCCGTGCTGCTTTCTTCACCTCGGCATAGTACACGGCCTCACCGTCAGCACCCTCAAAATGGTAGAGTTTGCCGTCGAAGTGATAGGGCGGGTCAGACCTGTCAACGCTGCGGTGCTTCAGTTTTATATCAAAATATTTTTTGACGGACTCTGCCACGAACTTTGCATCAATGACCAGTGAGCCGTACTCACACCCCTTCTTCGGGCAAAGCTTAATCCTGCTCTTGTAATTATTGATGTAGTTATGCATAATGCCGAAACGTATCAGGTCAGGGTGTGATGTATTGCCTCCCAAATGCAGTGCATCATCGTCACCGTTCTTTTTGATGTCAAAGTCAAACAGCCCAACCTCAGTGAAGTTGCTGAGAAATGTACTCATCAGCTTGAGCTGCTGTGCCTGTGAAACCTTAGCCGGGTTGCTCTTTTTTGCAGGCTTTGATGAATCAACTTCGGCGTTCGCCAGCGCGGATATGGCCAGCAGACCAACTATAAGGCATGACAGGAGTGCCTTTACAACAAATTTTTTCCTCATTAAAAACTCCCCCTTTTATTTTGTTGCTTAAAAATTATGGAATATATAATATTCCGACAGCATAAATCTGTCATCACCCTTAAAGGGTGATTCTTAAACAGATTTGAATAAACGAAATAAAGTATATGAATATCTTACTCTCAACCAATGATTCGTTCAAGAGACGCTCGCTTGTTTCGTTCCGTGCCGTTAATGCCCAGCTTCTCATATACATGCTTAAGGTGTGTTTTAACTGTGTTCTCCGATAAGTGGAGATTTTCCGCGATTTCTCTGCCGGACAGACGGCGGGCGGCCAACTTTGCAACATCAATTTCCCGCTCAGTCAGATCTGTATCCCAACGGACAGGAAAGTGTCTCTTCAAAATGGACTCCCGTGCCTCTATGAAACGGTCTGTCATAGACAGGACAGCGGCGCGAAGCTTTTTGGGGAGTTTTATCTCGCCGAGCAATTCACGGATATAAGGCCCGTTTTCAGCAAAAGGCAGCCACAGCCGGTCCGGTGCCGCCAGTGACATGGCCGTCTCCAACTCCCGAACAGCATCCTCTCTTCGTCTTATAGCCAGATTTGCCCCAGCCAGCTGAATGTGGAGATAAATACAGGAAAGCATTGCGTGATTTTCCCCGAAAAGCGCAGCCCGTCTTTCTCCCGACGCAATGAGCCGCGGATAGTCTCCTCTGGCCAGCCGGACCTGGTCACGAACAGTCAGGAACGATGACCAGGCAGGGCCTTTCAGGGATGCAGCCGGAGAATCTGCGACCCAGTTCGGCGCGTAGTCCGGGCGTCCAATAAGAGCACAGCACCAAGCCTCACACATATCCGCTGTCATCAGGAGAAAAAGCTGCCCAGCACGCCGCAAATTATCCCGAAGTGACTGCAGTCTGTCTTTCACCCCCAAAAAATTTCCATCCATCAAATCCATTCGCGCAGCCAGGAACACCGCGGCCGCAAGGATACTGTACTGTGCTTTTTCCTCAGCGCTCTCCACGGCACGATGCCACGCAATTCTGGCTCCGTCCTCATCTCCGCGAAAGAAACAGATTTCTCCTTCAAATATGTACTTTGCTCCGCTGCCATGTCCCTCAGAGATTCGCTCGTACCACGGCATACAGCCCCGCATGTCTTCATTTTCCTCATCCAGTGCTCCGCTGTCTCTGTGATAAAGCGAAAGGATTGAAGGCGCGCCGAATGTCCATGGGCTTTTCAGGTCAAGACACCTGGTCGGACGGGTCATCAGTTCACCAGCCCGCCTCTGATACTCGCTCATTCCAGCTATGCTGTTAAATTGAAGAAAGCTCAGAAGCACCATGCTTTCCCCAAGATAGTTGTCACGTTCTTCCTTAGACAGCGCCGGATTATGTTGTGTGGCATCCAGCATTATGTCATTCATGCGCAGCATTTCCGGGACAGCTCCGACAGCAAAACAGCTCAGTGTCAGCACCAGCAGGGCCTCCGGATGGGAGCGCAGAAGTTCTTCGGGACAATTACGGCACCAGTCCAGTACCGCATCGCTTTGTTCTCCATCCAGCGAGTTGCCCATATCGGCAACAACTGCCTTAAGAAGCATTTCCCAGGCGTTTGCCTTCCTGTATGCGTGCATTGCGTCAATGTATTTGCACTGTTGATAATACCAGTCGCCCAACCGCCTGAATACAGCCTGCCGTTCCACTGCACTCAGTTTTCCGAAGTGTCTCCTTACTGTATGCAGGAGCATATTATGACAGCGGTACAGGCCATCCTCACTGACAGTGATAAAGGCATTGTTCTCCGACAGCGCCGTAAGCAGTTCTCCAGCGTCCATTCCCTGTGTCTGTCTCTTCGGCGAATTCCACAGAAAAGCCGCCTGTTCCGGGGTAAATTCCTCCGCGACACTGCAGCATAAAAGAAAGTCACGCTCCATATCCGTCAGAGGGTCCAGCATAACCTGATCGATAAGGTCAAAGACGTTCGGCGCTTCAAATCCCCAGCTGCCGTCCTGTACCCGTGAGCGCAGGAAAAGATATATAAGGCCTATCCATCCCTCACTGAGTCTCATCATTCGGGTTGCATCCTCATCGTTCAGGTGCAGTCCGCAGAATTCCGCGTACAGGCGCACCTCTGCTTCCGTAAGCGCCAGGTCAGCCATGCGTATCTGACACAGATGACGGCCCAGCCTCATCTGTTCTGGCAGGGTCAGAATACGGTTTCTGGAAAGCAAAACCATGTGAAGCCCCTCCGGGCCATCCGGCAAGGATGTCGCCATAGGAGCGAGAGCTTCCTGCGGAAGCAGATGAACATCGTCCAGAATCCACCAGACTGCAGGGCTGTCGGCGGGACGGACTTCATCCCAAATGTCCGCTATCAGGCCGCAGCCCTGAAGATCCTGGGGAAAACCAGCTTTCCTCATCTGATCCGCCAGTGCAGCGTCGTGTCGTGCCAGAAGACGGCAAAATCCCAGCCAAAGATCTCCCACACTGTTGTTAAAGAGACTTTGACGCAAAATTATTGCCTCTGGATGGGCATGGGTGATTTTATCCTGCCAGTGGCGGATAGCCGTTGTTTTGCCATAACCCATAGGGGCTATCACCGTTGCGACTGTGTGAGCCTCAATCTCCGCCAACTTAGCCTCCAGGCGGTTCGTGATGTAGACGTCATTCAGATGTTCGTACATACTTTAATTATAGCATTCGTATAATCAATTCGTCTTCCTTTATGTTCAGCTCACAGTTTTATGCTGCCGCTTCACACAAATATCTCACGCCTGGCGAAAGTATCCGTGTTTAGGGAAAGGCAGCCAGCGGCAGTGTAACCGCGAAGCAGCTGCCCCGTCCGCGCCGGTCATCAGGAAAGCCCTTACGGGGACTTGAGACAGAGATGGTCCCCCCATGGGCCTCAACCGTCGCCTTGACAATGGCAAGCCCTACACCACGCCCTCCCGTCACACGTGCCCGAGATTCATCCGCACGGTAAAATCGTTCAAAAACATGGGGAAGATCTGCTTCAGAGATGCCTATCCCCGTGTCCTCAACCTCGATAACCATCTCTCCCTCCCGCTTCAGGAGTCGCACCTCCACGCATCCGCCGGCGGGAGTATAACGCAGCGCATTTGAGAGCAGATTATCAATCACATGGCGGAAACGATCGGAATCAATTTCCACAGTGAGCCCGCCGGCAAACTCCCGGCGAAGCTCAATATCCGCCCTCTCAAAGAGTGGGGCCAAGGCATCCAGCACGGGTTCAAGGAACACCGCCATATCCGTATCCTCCAGGTGAAGCGCCAGAGCATCGCCTTCAAGCCGCGTCAGGGACTCCACATCCTCAATGAGACTGCTGAGACGTTCCATCTCTGTGACACAGGACCTCAGGCGCTCGGGGCTGGCCTCCCATACACCGTCTGCAATAGCTTCAATCTGTGTGCGCACGACGGTGAGCGGCGTCCTCAGTTCGTGGGCAATGTCTACCATCAGCCGCTGGCGCAGTTTCTCCTGACCTGAAAGGGATCGCCCCAGTTCCTCAACCCCACGGGAGAGAGCATCCATCTCGCGGATGCCAGTCGGCTCCACGGGATCCAGCTCATACTCCCCATGACTGATACGCCGTGTCCTTTCCACCGCCTTAACAACCGGCCGGCTCAGTCCCCCCGCGACAAAGAACCCCAGCCCGCACGCCACTGCAATCATCACGGCCGCTCCTGCAAGGGTATAAGTCATCAAGTAGGAGAGGAAATCCTTCTCAAAGCGCGTCGAAGGAGTTTTGTAATCCACTTCCAGTTTTCCAAAAGTTTTTTCCCCGGAGGTGAGCTCAATAACCAAGTGATTGGTAAGTTCACGCACATCGCTTTGGGAGAAATGCATCATCCCATGACCATGCCGCCTTTTTGCCATTTCCCCCATCTGGAGAGGCCCAAGGGTAAACACTGTGTTTCCTTCCGCGTCTCGCAGGATAAGACGCATTCCCATCCACTGAGGGGCAGGGTGCAGGATATCCATTACCCGCCTCCGGGTCCAGCCTCCATCCTCCTCGTAAAGAGCTGTCAGGGAATCTCCCAGTGCCTCCAGATCGGCCTGTCTTCTCTCAAACTGGTATTTTTGAAAGGCGGCGAGGCTCAGCCGGACGCTCAGCGCCGGCACAACAATCCCACTGAGGACTGCCAGCAGGACATAAAGCAGAAGCAGGTGGAGCCGGAGTGAGCGCCGCTTTATCACGACTGCACCTCCACATCGTCAAGCCGGTAGCCGAAGCCATAGACCGTACGTATCCAGCCATTCTCGTGTCCTGGCTCCGCGAGTTTCTTCCTAAGGTTTTTTATGTAGGTGTCCACCGTACGATCAAACCCCTCATAGTTATCTCCCAGAGCGGTGTGAATTATCTCTTCCCGTGACCAGGTACGGATAGGACGGGAGGCCAGAGTTGAAAAGATAAGGAACTCACTTTTAGTGACGGGGATAGGCACCCCATCCTTGCGCAGTTCCACCCGTTCCGAATCAACCTCAATATGTCCTCCCGCACACAGGATTGGGGCAGCCCCTTCATACTTAGGACGGACTTCACGCACCGGCCGGAGCTGGGCCCGGATACGCGCCATCAGGACGCGGGGACTGAAGGGTTTGGAAACGTAATCGTTCGCCCCGTCATCCAGTCCAGCAACCACGTCGGCCTCAGACCCCCTGGCCGTCAGCATGATGATGGGAACCTGGGACTGGACACGGATGCGGCGGCACACTTCATCACCGCTGAGTTTGGGCAGCATCAAATCCAGCAGCACGAGGTCGGCCCCCTCCTTTTCCCAAAGCTCCATCGCTGTCTCCCCATCCGGAGCCCAGGAGGTCTCGTACCCCTCACGCCTGGCATAAGCGGCTACGACCTCCGCGATAGAGGGCTCATCTTCAACAATCAGTATCCTCATAACATCACCTCCTTTGAAAACTCTCAGCTGCTACACGCGCATGATTGTCCTGGCAATAAGGAAATAGACTGTAAGGCTTCCGGCATCCACAATGGTGGTAACAATGGGCGCCGCCATGAGTGCAGGGTCAAATTTCAGTGCCTTGGCCAGAAGAGGCAGCATCCCGCCAATCGTCTGGGCAAAGATAACCGTGGCAAAGAGGCTGGCTCCTACTGTCAGCGACAGGGAAGCATTTCCGCTCAGGGCATATTTGTATGCCGCGTTAAAGACCGCCAGCGCCCCCCCCACGAGGAGACTTACACGCAGTTCCTTGAAAAGCACCTTAAGGGCATCACACACTCTCAGTTCCCCAACGGCCATACCGCGGATGACAAGAGTGGAAGATTGGGAACCAGCGTTGCCCCCAGTATCCATCAGCATGGGAATTGCCGCGATAAGCGCTGGCACAGCGGCAAAAATCGCCTGGTAGTGTGTGATAATCTCTCCGGACAAAGTAGCCGAGACCATCAAAACCATCAGCCACAGGATGCGCTTGCGGGCCAGCTCCAGCACTCCTGTGTCCAGGTAGGACTCGTCGAAGGGAACCATGGCCGCCATCTTATGAAAGTCCTCCGTACTCTCTTTCTCAAGGACTTCCATCGCGTCGTCAACCGTCACAATCCCAACCAGATGACGCTCTGAGTCAACAACGGGAAGCGCAATGAAGTCGTACTTCTGGAAAAGTTCCGTCACTTTCTCCCGGTCGTCGCTGGTGACAACGCAAATCAAATTTGTATCGCTCATGATGTCGCCAATGCGGTCCGAGTACTGAGAGAGGAGCAGTGTCCGGACAGTGACGACCCCGATGAGAACGCGGCAGCTATCCACAACATAACAGGTGTAGATAGTTTCCTTATCCATCCCCACCTCACGGATGTGGTGAAACGCCTCCTCTACAGTCATGTTCGCCTTGAGGTCAATATACTCCGTGGTCATGATGCTGCCCGCGGAGCCTTCATGATATTGCAGAAGCTGATTGATACCCCGGCGTGTCTCGTCGCTGGCGTTTTTCAGAATACGCTTAACGACATTGGCCGGCAGTTCCCCAACAAGGTCCGCCGCATCATCCAGGAACAGTTCATCTACAATGCGCCCCAATTCCGGATCCGACAACAGGGCAACGAGCTCCTCCTTTGTGTCAGAAACCAGATAGGAAAACACCTCTGCCGCCAAATCCTGCGGAAGAGCACGGAACAGTGCCACCCGCTCCTCAGGGGCAAGAGCATCCATCACGTCTGCCAGGTCCGCCGCATTGATCTCTCCTGCAAATTCCCTGAGTTCTTTAATCCGCTTTCTCTCGATGAGTTCCCTGATATGCTCAAACATGGGCCGTCTTATCCCCTATTTTTCGTAGAACACCTTCACAAGAGGAGAATCCTTATCAAGAATCACAGTTTTATCCTCTCCGGACAGGGATTTTTTCAGCGCATCCAGTGAACGTATATAATTGTAGAACTCCGCTTTCTCCGGCGTGTCATATGCGCTCTTCAAAATTCTCATATACTCCGCCTCCCCCTCAGCAATCAGGACATCCGCGTTACGCCTGGCGCTGGCGATTTTAATGGCGACCTCCTTATCCGTTGTGTTCCGGATCTTCTGCGCCTCGGATTTGCCCTCAGCAGCGTAGGACGCTGCGATGTTCTGACGTTCGGAGATCATGCGTTCGTACACAGCAGCCTTGTTGTCATTTGGCAGGTCAAGCGCCTTAATCTGAGTTTGAAGAATGACAATTCCATAGCCGCCAATATCGCTGTTGGACTCCTCCGTGATGGCCCGGGACAGCCGTTCACCCCTCGCCTCAATGACCTCATCCTGACTCATGGAGGAGATAGCGTTCTTCACGGCGTTGTAGACCGCCGCTTCAATCCTCTCCTGAGCCCTGGGCTCAACGGCGTTCAAAGTCTGAACATACTTCACCGGATCCACAACACGCCACATCACGAAGTTATCCGCGATCATAGATTTCTTATCCCTTGTGATAACGCCCGACGCAGGCATGTCATAGAGGTGAATCTTTTTTGAGATATGCTGCTCGCTCTGAATGACAGGCAATTTAAATTTGATGCCAGGTTCGTCTGTAACATGAACAATCCGTCCAAACTGAAATACAGCCACGTACTCATTCTGTTGAACGACATAGAACGAGAGAGGCAAAGATAATAAAACGACAACACCCGCAAATCCCAGAGTTGCTTTCAGGATAAAACCACGCATTTGTAACTTACCTCCTCCCCTAGAATTTTTCAAGCGGCATGAGCTGCTGAGCCTTGCCATCCGTAATAACGACTTTCAGTCCGGGCAGCGCCTCCTCCATCGCTTCATAAAAGAGTCTCTGCCGGGTAATGAGTGGATAAGCCTGATATTCATTGTACATATTGCTAAATCGTGCAGATTGCCCCTGGGCTTCCGCAATACGAGCCTGTTTCAAGGCCTCTGCCTTCTGGAGTATCTGGTCAGCCTGAGCCTCCGCCAAAGGAAGCTGCTCGGACTGGTATTTCCTTGCCACGTTGATGGTTGTCTCTTTGCTCTGCTTTGCAGTTTCCACTTCTTTAAATGCATGGACGATCTCTGCTGTGGGCGGAGCAGCATCCTGCACGGTTAGATTAATACACTGAAGTCCAACATTATACTCCTGAAGCATGGCCGTCAGTGCATCCTTCACCTCAGTCTGAATCTGACTCTTGCCTGTGGTGATCACATCGTCCACTGTGAAGTTTACCACTGTGTCGCGTATACAGGCCAGCACCATGTTTCGAAGAATATCCTCCGGTGCGCTCGTCTGGTAGAGATACGCGATGGGGTCAGATACTTTGTACTCCAGATAGAAGTCCACATTGACAAGATTGAAGTCCGAGGTGATCATGATTCCCTCGTCATCGATAGTGATGTTCTGGCCATTTCCGGCAACGGCGTACCCTATCCCCGTTCCATGTGTTGTCATATCCACAATCTGACATTTTTGAAGGTAGGGTATCTTGAAATACAAACCAGCCGTATCCGTACGAACAACATTACCAAACATTGTGATGACTGCCTGTTCCTGTTCACCAACGATATAAACTCCATCAAGGATTGTAGCAACAACAGAAATGACAATGACAGCAAAGATTATCATATATTTATTGACTCTATCACATAAAAACGAAAACACTTCTTATAACACTCCTTTCATGATTTATTTATATTTATCACAAAAAATAAAGTTTTGATTAAAACAAGATAAAAATTTACGGCTGGGGGCAGGCATCGAAAGATTATCCAGTTCATCGAAGGGATAGAAACACCAAACCTCTCCGGAGGGTACACTCTCCACATTGCAGACCACAACCTGAGACCGGACACGGTGAGTAGTAAATGAAAAAGTTGCGCTCCCAACTTCTTTAAGGTCATTCCTGTCAAGTTGGATTTCCATGTTAAGAGCTGTGCACCAGGCATCAAAATCTTTCCAAAAATTCTCTTTCCTTATAAACCATGGAATCTCCCACATAGATGCCCAGAGCCCCTCGTCAGGACGGCGATGAAGCAGAAGTTCTCTCTGACATGGAGAAATCGCCAAAAGTCCCCAGGCATCATCCTGTGATATAGGAGCGCGCTGTCTGGGAAGCGGAAGTTCCGCTTCTCGTCCATTTTTATGTGCAAGACAACATTCTATCCATGGACACTCCCCACAAAAAGGAACGCCTCCTCTTGATGGAGTGCAAACCGTTGCCCCAAGGTCCATAAGAGCCTGGTTAAAATCTCTGGGAGTTGCTCCTTTCCCCGGCAAGGAACGCAGTTGTTTCAGCATGGCAGAGACGACATCCGTGACGTTGTGCCGGAGTGCCGTTGAGCCTGACAAGCCTTCAAATCCAAACAGGCGGGAAATGACGCGTTCAACGTTGCCATCAACCGCAGGCACAGGAAGACCATAGCCTATACTGACAATAGCCCCGGCTGTATACTCCCCTATTCCCGGACAGGCTCTCAGTTCCTCCACCGATGCGGGAGGACAGGCATAACCAGCTTTCGACATGCCCCGCGCAGCTTTCAGCAAATTGCGACAACGCGAGTAGTAACCCAATCCCTCCCACAGCTTCAAAGCCTCTGCCTCATCTGCAGAAGCCAGTGATTCAAGATCCGGCCAACGGGACATCCACCGTCTGAAGTAAGGAATTACAGTACTCACTTGCGTCTGCTGGAGCATGAACTCCGAAACAAGCACCTTGTAGGGATCATAGTCCCCTTCGCGCCAGGGAAGCGCACGTGCATGCGTCCGAAACCATTCCACAAGAAGTTGTGCGCAAGAACGGGGCTCTGGCGCTGATGAAACTGTTTTCCTCCCTAAGGTCTTTCTCTCTGCCATCTTAAAGCCTGCAGGATTCAACAGTCTTCAAAACTAAAAATCCTTCTCTGTTTCCCAGATAACCGTTCTGGAGACAGGAAAACCATTAAAATGCGTGGCGCTTGCCGTCGAGTAAGCGCCTATATCCGTGAAGAGCACAGGGTCTCCGACCTCAAGCCGGGGCAGAGGAATATCACGATAGAGCACATCAATACCATCGCAGCTTGGCCCTGCAACAATGGAGGGAATTCTATCTCCAGAGGCAAAACAGGTAATGGGGTAAGTCCAATGATCAAAGAGAATGCCTGAAAATGCGCCGTAGATCCCCTCATTCAAAATGTACCATGGCTTGCCGCCGCGATTTTTTGTCCCAATGACAGAGGCAACGAGGTTTACAGCTGTTCCACAGATGAAGCGGCCAGGTTCGCACCAAATCGCCGTATCCGGGAATAAATGGTCCAACATCTCATTGATGCCACTCAGCATTTGCCCCACATCAGGATCTGTTCCATTTGTCAGCGGAATAGGGAAGCCACCGCCGATATCGAGATCCGTCAAATGCATTCCCATGCTCTCTGCAGCATCAAAAAGCCCCCGGCATACATTCAGAGCCTCAATGTAAGCTGATGGATTTACTGTCTGACTGCCCACGTGAAAACAAATCCCAACAGGCTTCAGTCCTGCCTGGCCCGCAGCCTGCAAGAGAGCCAGAGCCTCATCCGGTTCCGCCCCAAATTTTGAGTTAAGATCAACCAACGCACCGCTGTTGTGGACACGGATACGCACCAGGACATTCGCGCCAGGCACATACCGCGCCATCTTTGAGACTTCGCTGATATCATCAAAGGTAAAACGGCGCACATGCAAATGCTTCGCCGTCTCCAGTCCCTCAAAATCCTTCACTGTGTTCGCGTAGATCATTCGGGAGTTTACGATACCCAGCTCATGGAGCTGGCGCATCTCCCCCGCTGAAGCTACATCGAAGTGAGATCCCAGGGAGGCCATCCTCCGAAGGATAGCCGTAGTTGAGTTTGCCTTCATGGCATAACAGACCTGGACCCTCGGAAGAAATTGACGGAGAAAACGATAGTTTTCCTCAATCTTCTCAAGGGAAACCACCAAAAAGGGCGTCTTGAACCGAGACAACAGGATTTGAACATCCTGTTCCGTGAGCTTGAAGTTTTCCATAACAGTCCTCATCCTCCAAAGCCATATTCAGCCTCGCGCCTCCCCTGCCACAGCCGGGGTCAGGACTTAGGCGCAGGTAATATAGATTCAAACCGCGGTACTGTCAAGAGCGCCGAACACTGTCCTAAGAGGCCGCATCCGCCGTTAAAGGAAGGACAGCGATGATATGCGTCCCCTTCCCGGGTTCAGACGTTATCGTAAGAGTCCCCCCCATAAGCGACATTCGCTCCGTCATGTTCGCCAGGCCACGGTGCCCCTGAAGGCGAAGCGTCTCGTGATTGATGTTCGCATCGAACCCCTTTCCATTGTCCCAAATATCCAGCCGAAGCTGTTCACTGTCATTTTCTTTCCCCAGAGAGAGGGCAGCACGAACCTCTGTCGCCTCCCCATGCCGGACAGCATTTGAGACGGCCTCCTGTAGAATGCGCAGAAAGGAAAGAGTCGTCTCCGGCCCCACGTCAAGGTCACGTACATTTCGGCAGTCACTGTCATCTTCCGAATCCTCAACGTCCACGCTTACCTGAATATCATAGTTCTGTGACAGGCGCTCCGCCAATTCCGTCAGCGTTTCAGTCAGACCAAGGTCAACCCACGGCGGGGCCAATTCATCGCAAAGCGAGCGCAGCTCACGCACCACGGTCTTAGCGAGGCCCTCCACCCGTTTGATGCGGGCCAGAGAGGAAAGATGAGACGAGGGGTCCGTATTCTGTTTTTGCTGCTCCGCCTCATCCAGAGACATATGTATTTGCTGAAGCAGCGCTGTAATATCCTGAAGCGGTCCGTCATGGATTTCCCGCGCCATATCCACCCGCTCCTTCTCCTGAACCCGCACTATGTCCTGAACGTAGCTGTTGCGCAGAGTATCCCGCTCCACCGCCGCCTGAGCAAAGCGCTTCAAAGCATCCTGAACACTCTCAATCTCCTTCACAGCACCCCGGCTCAGTTCACCGGGCACGTCTTTGCCGACGCGGAGATTATTGATCTCACCCACAAGGGATTTCAGGGGCAGAATCAGACGGCTCCAAAGGAGACATATAGCCCAGAAGCTGCCAAACGTCACAAGAACGATGAGCACAGGCCACATACGCGCTACTCTGACAACTCCGCCGAGAAGCTGGTCCCAAGAAACGGCCGCAACGACATAACCTTCACCTCCCGTGAGAGGATAGATGGCTAGGGTGTACTGCGCCCCCTCTTTGTCCTCCACACGGGCCGCTTTACCGATAGGCAGGTTCTTTCTCCAGATGGCAGCGATGTTCATTGCACCGGGCGAGGCCATGATGACACGCCCGTCAAGGCTGATAAGCGCAACCCAGCCAGGGATAGAAGGCCCCCAGGAGAAAAAGGGATATCCTGTCATATCGCTGAGAAAAGGCAACGCGCCAAGGCGTGTGTTGGAGCTCATGTGATAGGCCATGCTCTCCGCAAGGTCCTGAACATAGGAACTGACAGCAGCCTCCATTGCACGCTCCTGACTGACCATGCTCCACACCGCCACCAGGAACACGATGACAGAGGGCAGAATCAGGGCACAGATAAGAAACGCCAGAAAATGATGTTTTGGCCTGGAGGAGCCCCAGAGGGCCCCTCTTATCCCTGACAGCATGGGGCGCCTTACTCCTCCTCTTATCCCTGACAGCATGGAGCGCCTTACTCCTCCTCATCCTCCAGTATCTCCTCAAGGGTTACAACGCCATACTTGAGGGCCAGCAGAAGCGCCTCGGTCTTATTCTTCGACCCCAGTTTGTCATAGATGGAAGCCAGATGGGTCTGAACCGTACGCTCACTGATAAACAGACGCTTGGCTACTTCCTTGCTGGACAGCCCCCTGGCCGCCAGCAGCAGAACTTCTCTTTCGCGCGCAGAGAGCTGTTCAGGGACAAAATCGCTCTCTCCCATCACGGAAGCAACCTCGGGGTCAAGATAGAGGCCCCCTTTGGCAACGGTATTGATGGCAACTGTGAGTTCCCGGGGGCTCACTGTTTTAAGTACAAAGCCCTTTGCTCCGGCACGGAGGGAAGCCATAACATACTGCTGCGCGTCATAGGAGGTAAGCATAACCGTCGCAGTAGGAAGGCCCTCATTCTTAACCTTCTGAGCAACAGTGACACCGTCCATTCCAGGCATACGAATATCCAGAAGGGCCACATCCGGCTTCAGCTCCTGGATCTGCTCCCATGCCCTGATTCCATCCTCAGCCTCTGCCACGAGCTCAAAGGTGCTCTCGCGGCGAAGGAACTCCGCGATACCCGCCCGGGTCAGAGGGTGATCATCCGCCAAAATGATTTTGATAGTCATATCCATGACCTCCCCTACATTCCAATCTGTTTCTCAATGGGCCGAAGGGCCTTAATAGTCTCTTCAATCACCGTATCCAGAGGCATCCCCATCTTCTCGGCACCTTCCCTGATAATCTCGCGGTTCACACCGCGGGCGAAGGCCTTGTCCTTCCATTTCTTCTTAACGGACTTCAGTTCAAGGTCAGCAAGGGAGCGAGAAGGCCGCACCAGCCCTGCCGTGATGACCAGACCAGTCAGTTCGTCGATGGTGAAGAGCGTTCGCTCCATTGCGCTGGACGGTTCCACATCCGAGCATATTCCGTAGCCGTGTGACACAACGGCATGGATGATATCCTCATCCACCCCGGCCTCACGCAACATATCCGGTGCAACGTGGCAGTGCCGTTCCGGCGTTTCCGTTGTCTGCTCCCAATCAATGTCATGCAGCAGTCCGACAACACCCCACAGATCCTCATCTTCCCCCGCAAGTTTTGCGAAGTGGCGCATTGTTCCCTCCACAGCCAGCGCGTGGTGGATGTGGGACTCTTCCTTATTATACTTTCTCAAAAGCTCAAGTGCCTGATCCCGATTGAGTCTCACGGAACCTCTCCTCCTCATAAAGATCAATTTGTATTATTATATCTTTTATATTCAGGACTTCCCTATCGTAGAAGGCTGATTTTGAGGGAAGGATTTTAAAGTAAAGGACTGATGCTGTTGCTGCATAGAAAGCTCGTGACCACCGCTCTTGCCCTGTTCCTTTGCGTAGAGTGGGGGCCGCTCAGCACAGAGCGGGGTCAATGGGGCATCGCCTCGGGAGATCCGTTCGTGAAGGAGGTGGTTCTCACTTTCGACGACGGCCCCCGGGAACATGGGATACAGGAGATCATGTCCGTGCTGGGAGACAGGAATGTCCCAGCGACATTTTTCCTTGTGGGGAAGTTTGCTGAGCGCTACTCGCCCATCACACTCTCTCTGGCTGCAGCCGGACACGAGATAGCCAACCACAGCTACACACACCCAAAGCTCTATCAACTGTGGGTAGAGAAGATTATGAGAGAGGCAGAGCGCTGTGACGAAGTCATGGAGAATCTGGGCCTGAGAAAGACGCGCTTTTTGAGACCGCCGGGAGGAAGTTTCAACCTCAAGGTATTCAATGCCATGCGTCGCAAGGGCCTGAAACTAGGTCTGTGGAGCCTGAACAGCGCAGACTACACAGGACGCCCCGCAGAAGAGATTGTCCGTCTTGTTACACACAGCGTCAAACCAGGAACGGTGGTGTTGATGCATTCCGGCGTTCCCAACACCGTAACAGCCCTGCCGGAGATTATCCAGAATCTCCTCATGCAAGGCTTTCGTTTCGTCCGGCTGGAAGATATGTGGAACGGCGGAAGGACGTAGAGATATTTTGTAATTACAATGAACAGAACTTCTGATTTTGTTCATTGGCGTACGAAGTGTTAATAAGGGAATGTTTTGACGCAGAGACAGGCAATTCAAGGGTTAATTTTATCAGATAAACAAGTGATTATGGTAGAATGAATCCGTTTAAATCCAGACAAGGCAGAAGGGACAGCAATGCAGAAAATCTTAAAGGTCCAGGAGGCATACCCCGGTGACGCACTGAAGGGTATCGTGCGGCTACACCCTGAGGACATGGCTGAGCTGGGGCTCTCCGAGGGAGAGATTATCGAGCTTACAGGAAAGAGGACGACTGCGGCCCGAGTCAGGACAGGAGAGCCGGAAACCAGCCGGGGCATCATTCAGATGGACGGACTGCTCCGTGAGAACGCAGCCGTCTCTCTGGACGACAATGTCAATGTCGAGGGGAGTGTGACCTACCACTTTGCCGGCAGCGCAACGTTCCAGCCTCTCACAAACACCAACCTCTCCGACAAGGAAAAAGACGAAGCCTACATTCTGTCGCTTCTCGTGGGACAGGCCATACGGGCCGGAGATCGCGTGCGGCTCAACCTCTTCGGGACACGCGTGTGCGACTTCCGCGTCACGGCAACAACACCGGAAGGAACAGCCGTCATCAATCCCTCCACCTATCTGAACCTGATTAAGCCCGCGGAAGTAACTCAGCCGCACAAAGTTTCTTATGAAGACATCGGCGGTCTGGGCTCTCAAATACGCAAGGTGCGCGAGATGATAGAACTACCGCTGCGCTTTCCGCAGATTTTTGAGAGACTGGGTATTCAACCGCCCAAGGGTGTTTTACTCTACGGGCCTCCAGGTACAGGCAAGACTGTCATCGCCCGTGCTGTGGCCAACGAAACTGACGCCTGGTTCACTCACATCTCCGGACCTGAGGTCATTGGAAAGTTCTACGGTGAGAGCGAGGAGCGGATACGCAGCATCTTCGAGGAGGCTCAGGAGCGTGCCCCCTCCATTATCTTTATTGATGAAATCGATGCTATTGCCCCCAAACGCGAGGATATGGGCGGTGAGAAGCAGGTGGAACGCCGGGTTGTCGCTCAGCTTCTGGCCCTGATGGATGGACTGGAGTCTCGTGGACAAGTTGTTGTTATTGGGGCAACAAATATCCCAAATGCGTTGGATCCAGCTCTTCGTCGCCCGGGACGCTTTGACCGGGAAATTGCTGTCCCTATCCCTGACCGGAATGGAAGGTTGGAGATACTGCAGATTCACACGCGGGGAATGCCCCTCGCGAAGGATGTAGATCTCAGGAAGGTAGCGGATCTTTCCCATGGATTCGTCGGCGCGGATTTGGAAGCTCTGGCCAAGGAGGCTGCCATGGCGTGCGTCCGGGACATCCTGCCTCACGTCAATCTCCAGACTCAGGAGATACCCTATGAAAAAGTCGCCGCACTTGAAGTAGGAATGCGGCATTTCATGACAGCGCTCATGGAAATTGAGCCTTCTGCTGTCCGTGAGGTTTTTGTTGAAATCCCCAACGTTTCCTGGGAGGATGTGGGGGGACTGGAGGAGATAAAGGAAGAACTCGTACACGCTGTAAAGTGGCCCATGCAGCATTCCTCACTTTTTGAGAGGTGCGGCATCAGGCCAGTGCGGGGTATCCTGCTGCACGGTCCTTCCGGCACGGGCAAGACGCTTTTGGCAAGGGCACTGGCGAGAGAAAGCGGCGTCAACTTTATCTCTGTCCAGAGCGCTTCCATTATGTCCCGCTACCTTGGCGAGAGCGAGCGGGCCATCCGTGAAATCTTCCGCGTTGCCCGGCAGGCAGCCCCTTCTATTCTCTATTTTGACGAGATCGACGCACTTTTCCCCACCAGCGAAGCTGCCAGCGCAACAGAGGGACGTGTCCTTGGGCAATTTCTTTCAGAAATGAGCGGTATTGAAGACCTTCAGGGAGTTATTGTTTTAGCAACAACTAATTGTCCAGAACATCTTGATCCTTCACTTCTCGCAGCGGGGCGCTTCGATCTTATGCTGGAACTTCCCCTCCCCGATCGTAAGGCACGTGAACAGATATTCCGCATTGAGCTCCGTAAGAAGCCCCTTGCACCGGATGTACACCTGGAAGATCTCGCGGAGCGCACCGATGGAGCCAGTGGCGCAGACATTGCCCTTATCTGCCGCCGGGCAGCAATGGAAGCATTGAAATCAAGTCTTGCCCTCGGTCAGGAGACACTTCTTATTGAGCCAGCACACTTCGAGACAGCCCTTCAATTAAGATCAAAAAGTGTTGTACTTCAAAACAAATAATATGAAAGGAGTTATTGTTAATGAAACAGATTATTTTATCCCTTCTGTTTTTAATGCTCATCACAGGAACAGCCACCGCACAATCTGCACCCTTTAAGCTTGGCAGTATGCAGGTCTTTCCCCTGCTTGATGCGCAGGGAAAAAGCCCTGCCTCATTGCTTGTGGGTGCGACGGAAGAACAGGTTGCTCAGTATGTCCCGGAGGGAGAACTGCGCAGCCAGATTCTGGCATTTCTTGTAAAAATCTCTGATCAAAATTTCCTGTTTGATACAGGCCTGGGCACTGCCAGAGGCGGAAAAGTGATGGATGCGCTCAAAGCATTGGACGTTTCTCCGTCGGACATTGATGCAGTTTTTCTGACGCATCTGCACATGGATCACGTTGGCGGATTGACGGACGCCAACGGCAAGGCTATATTCTCCAAGGCCGAGGTGTATGTCTCACGGGTTGAGCGGGAATGGTGGTGTGAGGAACAGAAGGACAAAAACATCATAAAAGCCTTCGCTCCTTATGAAGGAAGGTTGCGTGTTTTTGAGTTTGGGGAGAGTCCTCTGCCCGGCATTACAGCTATTGATGCCTCCGGCCACACGCCTGGGCACACCGTTTTTCACGTCAGGGCAGGTGAAGGGGAGCTGCTTGTCATAGGCGACATCCTTCATTTTGCCGAAATACAGCTTCCACTGCCTCAGATTGCGGTAAAATATGACACCTGTCAGGAAAAAGCGCCCAAAGCCCGGAAATATATCCTGGATATGGCGGCGGATAAAAAAATTCCTGTAGCGGGAATGCACTGCCCGTTTCCAGGGCTTTGGTGTATTGCGAAAAAAAGCGGCGGGGGGTATGAAGCTTCCCGCGCCACTCAGGAGAATCAGGTCCGGCCTTTCTGATGCAGCAGCCAGATATATAAAATGAATGTAATGTAAGGAGGAACATTTTCGGATGAACACAAACATTGTTTATCATAAGGACACGCAGCCACGGGATTTGGGCGGCGGCATGACCCGCAGGGTGCTGGCCTACTCTCCCCAGCTGATGACAGCAGAGGTTTCTCTTGAGCAGGGCAGCACGATTGCTGTTCACAGCCACCCTCACTGTCAGAACACCTACATTCTCTCCGGCCGTTTCCGATTCACCGTGGAGGGTGAAGATGTTGAAGTCTCCACGGGGGATACACTGGCGCTTCCCCCCCACACCCCACACAGTACCTTCTGTCTGGAACCGGGGAGCCTGCTGGACGTCTTCACCCCCATGCGCGAGGACTTTGTGGGTTAATAGTTATATACGCACTGAGGACAATTTTTTTTAAGGTCACCCCATGCAGGAGAACGCCCCAACTGCGGTGTCGCTGCGTTATAATGGTAGTATTATCGGCCAGGGGCCGGAAATTGGAGGACACATGGACGAGATTAAAAATCAGGGCAGCGCCGACGATTACGGTGCAAGCAGCATTAAGGTCCTTGAGGGCCTTGAGGCCGTCCGCAAACGGCCTGGAATGTATATCGGAGACACAACATTACGGGGCCTGCATCACTTGGTTTACGAGGTCGTGGACAACTCCGTGGACGAATCGATGGCCGGGTTCTGCGACCGCATTGATGTCACCATTAACGCAGACGAAAGTATTACTGTACAGGACAACGGCCGCGGCATCCCGACGGATCCCCATCCCTATAACGGTCGGCCCACCAGTGAGGTCGTGCTGACCATCCTGCACGCAGGAGGAAAATTTGGCGCAGGTGCCTACAAGGTCTCCGGAGGACTGCACGGCGTCGGTGTTTCCGTTGTCAATGCCCTGTCGGAGTGGCTGGAAGTCACAATCGCCCGGGATGGCATAGAGCGCATGCAGCGGTTTGAGCGTGGCATTCCCGTCACAGACCTCTCCGAGGGCGTCCGGGCGGACTGGCGTGGCACGCGGATTCACTATCTTCCAGACAAGGAAATCTTTGAAGATGTGCACCACTCCCTCGACACTCTCAAAAGCCGCTTCATGGAACTGGCATTTCTGAACCCGGGACTGCACATCCTCGTCACCGATGAGCGGGAAGAGGGAGCTGACGCCAAGACCATCGAGTACCACTACGAAGGCGGTATCAGTGCCTTCGTCCAGCATATCGACAGGGACAGGACAGCACTGTTTACCCCTCCCGTCGTTTTGAGCGGCGAGAAGGATGGAGTTGCTGTAGATGTTGGGCTTCAGTACAACGACAGTTATCAGGAACACCTTTACACCTTTGCCAACCTCATCCATACCATCGAAGGGGGAACGCATCTGGTGGGACTGCGGACAGCTCTGACCCGTGCGGTTAACGAAGCGGCACGCAGCAGCAAGTCACTCCGTGAGAAAGAGGACAACCTCTCCGGTGATGACCTGAAGGAAGGTTTAACCTGTGTCATCTCTGTAAAACTCAGCGAACCTCAATTTGAGGGCCAGACAAAAACCAAACTGGGCAACAGTGAAGTTCGCGGCATAGTGGATTCCATTGTCTACGAGGGGCTCACGGCAGTCTTTGAGGAGAGGCCGGAGATTATCCGCCCCATTGTTGAAAAGGCAGTGAAGGCCCGCCGTGCCCGCGAGGCAGCCAAAAAAGCCCGTGAGCTGGTCCGCAAGGGAGCCATGACAGGGATGAATCTCCCCGGCAAACTGGCAGACTGTTCCTCCAAGACGCCGGAGAACACGGAGCTCTACATCGTTGAGGGAGACAGCGCCGGCGGCAGCGCCAAGCAGGGACGCGACCGCACGTTCCAGGCCATCCTTCCCCTCCGCGGCAAAATCCTCAACGTGGAGAAGGCGCGGCTTGACAAGATGCTCTCCAACCGCGAGATACAGACGATTATCACGGCCCTGGGCTGCGGCATCGGAGATGAGTTCGACGAGGCAAAGCTTCGCTACCATAAAATTATCATTATGACCGATGCCGACGTGGACGGCGCGCACATCAGCACGCTGCTTCTGACGTTCTTCTACCGCCACATGCCGGAGCTGCTGACTCAGGGGTATCTTTACCTGGCTCAGCCGCCGCTCTACCGGGTTCAGAGGGGCAAACAAATCCATTACTGCTACACAGACAGAGAACTTCGCCAGCAGGTGGACAGCGCACCGGACCCCAGCAAGGTAGGCGTGCAGCGCTACAAGGGACTGGGTGAGATGAACCCGGATCAGCTTTGGGAAACCACGATGGACCCGGCGAACAGAATATTGAAGAAGGTTGAACTGGACGATGACCTTCTGGCGGACGAGTACTTCGACATCCTGATGGGCGACAAGGTGGAACCGCGGCGCGACTTCATCACGGCCAACGCGCATGAGGTCAAAAATCTGGACGTGTAAGGATTGCCGGCTATCTTGACTTTCAGGAGTATCTGTGCCATCATATGGATTAAGTTAGTTTTAGAAAGTTTGAGGTCATCGTTATGAGAAGTCTTAACCTTACAGCCGCATACTTTAGCAACTATTTCCGCTTTACCTATTATTGGGGTAAGGCAAATTTTTGTTTGGCTGGTCCGGGGAAAGACTGATGCAGTTTACTTAAACAGGTGTTTTAACGCCCCTCGCAGCCAAAGCGAGGGGCGTTTTATTGACTTAATGAGGCTTAATGAGGAGGAAACGAAATGATTATTGTACTGAAGGAAAACCCTGATCCCGCTCAGCTTGATGGACTCATCAGCTGGCTTCATGAGAAGGGGCTCCAGGTTCACACCAGCACAGGGGAGTCCCACATTGTACTGGGCCTTGTCGGCGACACCGCCTCGATGGATGTTGACCTTATCGCAGCTCTTGACATCGTTCAAAGTGTTAAGCGTGTTCAGGAACCCTATAAGAAAGCCAATCGGAAGTTCAATCCGATGGACACTGTCATCCAGATTGGAAATTCCCAAAACAGTGTGCAAATCGGCGGCGGCACGCTCACCATCATGGCGGGGCCCTGCTCTGTAGAAACAGAGGAGCAGATTCTCACTGTGGCAAAAGCCGTGAAGCAGAGCGGCGCCACAATGCTCCGCGGAGGAGCTTTTAAGCCGCGAACTTCCCCCTATTCTTTTCAGGGCAAGGGAGTTGAGGGACTGAGGCTCCTGAGCCTGGCCAAGAAGGCTACCGGTCTGCCCATCGTCACAGAGCTGATGGAGGTCCACCAGCTTGAATACTTCGACGACGTGGATATCATTCAGGTTGGGGCGCGCAATATGCAGAACTTCAATCTTCTCAAAGAACTGGGGCGCCAGAGTAAGCCCATCCTCCTAAAACGCGGCATGTCCGCCACTCTTGAGGAACTGCTGATGAGCGCAGAGTATGTCATGAGCGAGGGGAATGAGAAGGTCATCCTCTGCGAACGGGGCATCCGGACCTTTGAGACTGCAACACGCAATACTCTTGATCTCTCCTCTGTCCCGGTGCTGCGGCAGCTGAGTCATCTTCCAATCATCGTTGACCCCAGCCATGCAACAGGCAAAGCAGCCCTCGTCCCTCCCATGGCAGTCGCGGCAGTGGCAGCCGGGGCAGACGGGCTCATCATTGAGGTCCATAATGATCCTCAACATGCTCTGTGCGACGGCAGCCAGTCCCTGCGCCCTGAAGTGTTCGACACGCTGGCCAGAAAGCTCTCTGCTGTGCATGAAGTCATGCAAAATCTTGAGAAAATGGATAAAGCATCATGAACGCAAGAATGAATATCGGCATTGTGGGCCTGGGGCTCATCGGCGGCTCCATGGCAAAAAGCATCAAGACAAGAACGCAGCACACTGTCTGGGGTGAAGATACGGACAGCGAAACCATGTCTCTGGCGCGCCTCTGCGGAGCTATTGATGCCCCTTTGACCGGAGAAAACATCTCCGTCTGCGATATGATTCTGCTGGCCGTTGCCCCTCATGCGGCGATTGAATGGGTTAAGTCCCACGCGGAGAAGATTTCTTCCCAAACAACCGTTGTAGATCTATGTGGTGTAAAACGGGTCGTCTGCAGCCTTTTATCTCCAATAGCGCACGAATACGGGTTCACATTCATTGGCGGGCATCCTATGGCCGGCACGGAACGCAGCGGTTTTGTGAACTCACTGCCGGACCTCTTCGCAGGAACCTCCATGATCCTTACGCCGGAGCCGGGAACAGACATCCAGCTTCTGGAAAAACTCAAGGCTTTCTTCTCTGATATTGGCTTTGCTTCTCTTACCTTCACCCAGCCGGAGGAGCATGACCGCATCATCGCCTATACCTCACAGCTGGCCCACGTTGTGTCCAGTTCCTACGTGAAGTCCCCTGACGCAACGCGGCGGCGCGGCTTCTCCGCAGGGAGTTTTCGGGATATGACACGCGTGGCTCGTCTGGACGAAAAAATGTGGACGGAGCTCTTTCTGGACAATGGAGACTTTCTGACAGAACAGCTTGAGATTCTCATCGCCCACATGACGGAGTATTTAGAGGCACTCAGGGCTAAGGACGCTCCCAGGCTTCAGGCACTGCTGAAGGATGGCCGTGAGAAGAAGGCCCTGGTGGGAGGCAACTGATGCGTACCCTGCATGTGAATGCTGGAACAGGGTATAACGTAAAGATAGGTCAGGGGTTCCTCCCCCACTGTGGTGAGGAGATTGCCGCAGTGCTGGGACCCTGTTCTGTAGGTGTGGTGACGGATTCCAACGTTTCGGAACTCTATCTTAAGGAGTGTGTGGACAGCCTCTCTGACTTCAATCTCAAGCCCAGTGTATTTACTTTCCCGGCCGGAGAGGGCTCAAAAAATCTCTCAACACTTTCAGACATATTGGAATTTCTGGCCTCCTCTGACCTGACCCGTGCAGACGCCGTCGTAGCGCTTGGCGGAGGGGTTGTCGGTGACATGGCGGGCTTTGCGGCGGGATGCTATATGCGCGGCATACGTTTTATCCAGCTTCCAACGACTTTGCTGGCAGCAGTGGACTCGTCCGTTGGAGGTAAAACTGCTGTCAACCTGAAGGCCGGGAAAAACCTGGCGGGCCTGTTCTACCAGCCCTCACTCATTCTGTGCGATATAAAATGTCTGAGCACCCTGCCTGACAGAGAGTACCGCTGCGGATTAGCCGAGGCACTGAAGACAGGTGTGCTGCTCGGAGACAGTTTGTTCCAGTACTTCGATGAGGGATCGGCAGCGGAACATCTGGAGGAGATCATCACCTGCTGTGTAGAGTACAAAGCTGGCGTGGTTGAGCGCGACGAAAAGGAGCAGAGTGAACGTAAACTCCTGAACCTCGGTCATACCATCGGTCATGCGATTGAGCTGTGCAGTGGATTTTCAATTCTTCATGGTCTTGCTGTCGCCGCAGGGCTGGCAGTTATCGCACGAGCATCAGCACGGCGGAACTGGTGCACAGAAAAGACAGCACGGCGTATCGAAGCCGCCCTGATGAAAAATGGCCTGCCTGTTACAACAACTTTCTCTTCCGATGAATTGGCAAGAGCCGCATTTTCCGACAAAAAGCGGACAGGCAGCACAGTAACACTTGCAGTCCCAGCTGAGATTGGCTCCTGTACGCTGCGGACCATAAACATCAGCGATTTGAAGGAACTCATCGCAGCAGGGCTCTCCCCGATGGAGGAACTTTGATGAACGTCAGGATATGCCCTCATCCTTTGTCCGGACTCATCGCTGCCCCATCTTCAAAGTCTGAGGCTCATCGTCTGCTAATTTGCGCTGCGTTGTCTGACCAACAAACATATATTCATATTAATTCCACCTCAGAGGACATCGAGGCTACTGTCGGATGCCTTCAGGCTCTTGGAGCTGAAATCACTCAATCAGAGGGAGTATTGAAGGTAATTCCAATCAAAAATGCTCCTGATACCCCACTGCTGGATTGCCGTGAGAGTGGATCGACATTGCGTTTCCTGCTTCCTGTAGCCTCCGCATTGTGTGAACAAGTATCATTCACCGGATCAGGACGCCTGCCGGAGCGTCCCATCGGTGAGCTTCTGACCGAGATGGAACAGCATGGTGTGAGTTCTGCCTCCCAAAAACTGCCACTGACGACAGAGGGGTTCCTTCGCCCAGGGGAATATAAACTTCCCGGAAATATAAGTTCCCAGTACATCACAGGACTTCTGCTGGCCCTGCCGTTGCTGGAGGGAGACAGCCAACTGACGATTACCTCTCCCCTGCAGTCAGCTGCTTATGTAGATATCACTTTAAACGTTTTGTCCCGCTTTGGCGTTCATCCTAAAATACAGAGAGACACACAGGATCATCTTGTCAACTGCCGCATCTCTGGAAGCACATTACATTCTCCAGGGACTGTATCTGTTGACGGAGACTGGTCGAACGCTGCTTTCTTTCTGGCAGCCGGAGCATTGTGCGGAATGGTGTCCGTGACAGGCCTTGATGTACAATCACCTCAGGGAGACAAAAGGATCCTTGATCTGCTGCAGAGTTTTGGCGCAAAAGTGGAGATTCAAAGAGAAAAAATAACCGTTTCCCCGGCTCCTTTACATGGACAAGAAATAGACATTGCTCCAATTCCAGACCTACTGCCCGTTTTAGCTGCCGTGGCTGCAAATTCAGAAGGAATAACAACATTCTTTAACGGGTCACGTCTGAGGCTTAAGGAAAGCGATCGCCTGGCTTCAACCGCAGCGATGATCCGCTCATTGGGAGGGACTGTTCAAGAATTATCGGACAAAATTGTTGTTCAAGGAACTTCGCTCACCGGAGGAAATGTGGATGGTTGTCATGACCACCGCATTGTTATGGCGGCGGCCATCGCAGCATTATGTTGTACAAATAATGTTATTATCACAGGATTTGAAGCTATCAATAAATCTTATCCTCACTTCTTTAAAGATTATAAGACATTAGGAGGGGAAGTTTATGTCCTCTGAGTTCGGCCGGAACATCCATATCAGCGTCTTTGGGCAGTCTCATGGACAGGCTGTTGGCGTTCTGATAGACGGCCTTCCTGCCGGAGAGCCTCTGAATGAGGAGGAGCTCTCAGTTTTCATGGCACGTCGGAGACCAGGGAAAGATGCTTTATCATCCGCCCGACATGAGGCAGACATCCCTGTGTTTCTCTCAGGGGTGAAGGATGGCAAAACCTGCGGCTCTCCCCTCTGTGCTGTCATTGAGAACAAAGATGCGCGCTCCTCCGACTATGATGAACTCCTCGACAAACCCCGGCCTGGGCACGCGGACTATACGGCCTGGGTAAAGTGGGGAGGACTTGCAGATATGCGCGGAGGCGGGCACTTCTCCGGCCGGCTTACAGCTCCGCTTTGTATTGCCGGTGGCATTGCAAAACAGATACTGGCACGACGGGACATCCATGTGGGGGCACACCTCGCGGAGGTTGCCGGAATACCTGACGACAGTTTCCCTATATCCCCCACTCCAGAACTGTTCAGGCAGATTGCAGAAAAGGCATTTCCAGTCCTTGAGGATGTGGCTGGAGAAAAAATGAAAACGGCCATTCTGAACGCAGCAGAGAGGGGAGATTCAGTGGGCGGCGTAATTGAATGCTCGGCGATTGGCCTGCCTAAAGGATTGGGAGATCCTATGTTTGATGGCGCAGAGAGCCAGATTGCCCATGCTTTGTTTGGCATCCCTGCCGTCAAAGGAGTCGAATTTGGAGCCGGCTTCACCGCTGCTCGAAAAACCGGGTCTCAAAACAATGATATATTTATTGTCGATAACAACAACATTGTAACAAAAACAAATCACTGTGGGGGCATTTTAGGAGGTATCACAAACGGAATGCCTCTGCTATTGCGAACTGCGATAAAGCCCACACCCTCCATCGCGTTGCCTCAGCGGACAGTCAGTCTGTCACGTCGTGAGAATGTGGATCTTGTCATCAAGGGGCGTCACGACCCCTGTATCGCTCACCGTGCGGTCCCAGTCATTGAGAGCGTGACGGCGTGTGTTTTGCTTGATATGATGTCTGTCAGGCTGGAAAACTTTACTCAGGAGTGAAAAAAATGAACATTGATGAAATTCGCACAAAGATTGATGCTATCGACAGTGATATGCTGAACTTGTTCCTTCAGCGTATGGACCTGATGAGCAGTGTTGCTGACTACAAGAACACACATAACCTGCCCGTTGTTGACAGAGCGAGGGAGCGTGAGGTCCTGGCGAAAATCATGGATCGTGCCGGGGATATGGAGGAGTATGCCTTCTACTTTTTTTCAAAGCTGATCAGTCTAGCCTGCGCTCGTCAAAATGAGTTTATTGATAAGCCAACAAAAGTACGCGCTCTGGCAGAGCGGGTGACAGCAAAGCTTCAGGATGTTTTTCCCAAAACAGGAACCGTTGCCTGTCAGGGGGTGGAGGGATCCAATGCTCAGGCTGCCTGTGACAAGCTGCTGCCTCGCGGACGCATAATGTACGTCAAAAGCTTTAAGGCTGTATTTGAGGCCGTGAAGTCCGGCTTATGCAAATACGGAGTTTTACCCATTGAAAACAGTTCTAATGGCTCTATCCGTGCCGTATATGAACTTTTGTTGGAGTATCAATTTTCTATTGTTCGTTGTACTGACCTCTTTATACGCCACGAGCTTCTCGCCAAGCCCGGGACAAAACTTGAGGATATTCGACAGATTTACTCGCATCCACAGGCCCTTGGACAGTGCTCTGACTTTCTTTCCTCGCTTAAAGGAGTTGAAGTGCTCCCCTACAGCAATACAGCTTCAGCAGCCAAGATGGTCTCAGAATCCAGCGAACAGAGCATTGCCGCTATCTCTGCGCCGGAGTGCGCCAGGCTTTATGGTCTTAACTGTCTGCGCGACGATATTCAGGACAGTGACAATAATTATACCCGTTTTATCTGCATTTCAAAGGAACCTGTCATCTATGCAGGCTCAAACCGCATCAGCCTTATCCTTGCGTGCAGCAACACTCCGGGAGCCTTGAACGACATCCTTTCCAAACTGTCAGCACACGGGGTAAATATGTCCAAGTTGGAGAGCTGTCCTGTTACCGGCCGGCATTTTGAGTTTATGTTCTTCCTGGAACTTGATGCCTCCGTTCAGGATCCAGGCATCCTGCCTATGCTGGAGGATCTCGAACGCACCTGCCCCACCTTCACATTCCTTGGCAACTATGCCCTTGTCTAGCCATGCCTGTCTATGGATTAATTGGCCGAACGCTCTCACACAGCTGGTCTGTGCCCATACACCAGGCCCTGGGATGCAGGGAATACAGGCTTATTGAGCTGGAGCCGGATGAGCTTGAGGATTTTCTGCTGAAAGAGGACATAGGCGGCCTCAATGTGACAATCCCCTATAAACGCGACGTTATGAGTTTCTGTGCAGAGCTCGCGGACTCTGCCCGACATGTGGGGAGCGTTAACACAATTGTCCCCACTCATGATGGGCTTTGCGGTCATAACACAGATCTCTATGGCCTTCAGTATGCCCTCCGACGGGCGGGTATATCTCTGTCAGGGCGCAAGGTGCTTATCCTGGGTTCTGGTGGAGCATCCCTGGCCGCAAGAGCCGCAGCAGATTGTGAAGGAGCGGAGAGCATTGTTGTTATATCAAGAAGTGGTCCTGACAACTATAACACTCTTTCACATCACCTTGACACTGACATAGTCATTAATGCCACTCCGGTAGGGATGTACCCTCACATCGGAGATCTTCTCGTGGATCCGGGATTCTTTCCCAAATGTTCAGGCGTAGTTGACATGATTTACAATCCTCTCCGCACAGCGTTCCTGATGCGGGCAGAAGCACTGGGAATTCCCTGCACAGACGGTTTGCCCATGCTTGTCGCTCAGGCCGCATCTGCAGAGGACCTCTTCACAGGACAAAAGAACATGTGTGACAGGATTGAACCCATTTTAGAAAAACTTCGCCAAAAAATGGAGAATATCGTTCTCATAGGAATGCCAGGCTGCGGCAAAACAACTATCGGAAAGAAACTGGCGGAACTGACAGGCCGGCCTCTTATCGACATCGACAGTGAGATTATTAAGGCAGCAGGGCATTCCATTGAAGATATCTTTGAGCGTGAGGGGGAAACGGAGTTTCGTCGCCTCGAGCAGGAGCAGACTGCCCTTGCCGGACGGCAGATCGGACACATCATTGTTACGGGGGGCGGCGTTGTAAAGACATCGGAGAATTACACGTCACTGCACCAGAACGGTCGAATCTATCATCTTGAACGGAACACAGCACTGCTGGAGCGTGAGGGACGTCCTCTGTCCCTGTCGGGAAACCTTGAAGCGATGTACCAGGAACGTCGTCCCCTTTACGAGCATTTTCGCGACGTAGCAATTCAGAACAACCGGACTCCAAGCGAGACGGCAGATATGATATGGAGGGATTTTCTTGAGCATAAAGATACTGGTCATTAATGGTCCCAATCTAAACCTGCTGGGGATGCGGGAACCAGACATCTATGGTTCCACGACTTACGACGGCCTGCTGGAACTGATAAGCGCCGAGGCAGACCGGCTGGGAATTGAAGTAACCTTCTTCCAGTCCAACCACGAAGGAGATATTGTCGACTCAATTCAACGCGCTTACCGCAAGATTGACGGCATCATTATCAACCCTGCAGCCTACACACATACAAGCATTGCAATTCTTGATGCCATAAAAGCTGTTGGGATACCAACTATTGAGGTGCATATCTCCAACCCGGACTTGCGGGAAAATTTTCGAAAAACATCATTTATCCGCCCAGCCTGCATTGCCACCATTAAGGGAAAGGGACTTCAGGGGTACGTCGAGGCACTGAAGTCCCTGTATAAATACCTGACTGACAATTAATCAGAGAAATCCAACATTTTTAAGAACTCTTCCTCGCTGATGACAGAAACTCCCAGCTGCTCAGCCTTTTTTAACTTGGAGCCCCCTCTGTCCCCCGCGACAAGATAGGAAGTTTTGGCGGAGACGCTGCTTGAGACACTGCCCCCAAATGTCTTAACCTTCGTCTCCGCCTCGGAACGTTTCATAGAGGAAAGTTCACCTGTGAAAACAAAAGACTTCCCCCTGAGAACATCGTTCTCAGGTCGAATGTCTTTCTTGTCCGAGGAGAAGTTCAGGCCTCTTGCTTTTAGCCTTTCCAGGAGATCAAGGTTAGCAGAATCATGAAAGAACGCAGCGACGGATGAAGCAATCACAGGCCCCACTCCCTCAATTTCTGCCAGTTTCTCCTCTGAGCTTTCCTTTATTTGATCCATATTTCCAAAATGCGCTGCCAAAAGTTCAGCGACACGTTTGCCTACATAGCGGATGCCGAGCGCAGCGATCAGGGCAGACAGTGGACGGGACTTCGACGCCTCAATTGCGGCGATAAGGTTCTTCGCAGACTTAGTGCCCATGCGGTCCATTGCAGCCCAATCTTCTATCGTCAGATCATAGATGTCGGAGAGTGTCTTTACCTTCCCGCAATCAATAAGTTGTCTGGACAACTTATCTCCCAATCCCCGAATATCCATCCCTTCACGGGAGGCAAAATAGCTCAGCCCTTCCTTAAGCTGGGCTGGACAAGACGCGCGGTTTAAACAGCGTACAACGGCCTCGCCAGACAGACGTACAGCCTCAGAACCACAGACGGGACAATGTGTCGGCATTTGAAAGGGTATTGAGGCGTCACCAGATCTGGCAGAGAAATCAACCGCTACCACCTCTGGAATAATCTCCGCTGCCTTACGAACCCACACGACATCTCCCACGCGAATATCCTTTCGCCGAATCTCATCCCCATTATGAAGGCCTGCGCGTTGAACGATTGTCCCTCCCAGACGCACAGGATCAAGATTGGCCACCGGCGTCAGCGCCCCTGTGCGGCCAACGGAGATATCAATGCTGAGTATCTTCGTCTGCGCTTCCTCTGGCGGGTACTTGTAAGCGACTGCCCAGCGCGGAGCGTGGGCAGTCGCTCCCAGCCCATCCCAGAGCGTCAGGTCATCCAATTTAACCACAGCCCCGTCCGTCACGTAATCCAGATTGAAACGCTCCTCCTGCCACCGTGTGATAAAAGTGTCTACCTCACTTAGAGAGGGACAACGCTCCCAAGCCGGCTGAATGGGCAATCCCCGATCTGAAAGCCAGGAAAGTGCATCACTCTGACGTATTACCCCCCTTGAGGGGGCATCCACAAGATAATAAAGGAAGATGTCAAGTCCACGCTCCGCTACAATAGATGAGTCCAGCTGACGGAGCGTGCCGGCTGCAGCATTCCGTGGATTTGCGAATAAAGTCTCACCACGCGACTCCCTCAGCTCATTCAGCGAATTAAAACGTTTCCAGGACATCAAGACCTCACCCCGAACTTCCACCTGTCCGGGAATGCTGCCCTTTAGCCTTAAGGGAAGCTCATGAATTGTACGGAGGTTCTCCGTTACATCCTCCCCTACCCGGCCGTTGCCGCGCGTTGCCCCACGAACAAAAATACCATCTTCATAAAGCAAAGACACCGCAAGACCATCAATCTTCATTTCGCAGGTAAATCCACTATCCTCATGAATATTGTTTTGAACACGCCCCCAAAATGAAGCTAATTCTGTTGAATTAAAAACATTATCCAGAGAAAGCATCGGGCGGATGTGTTTGACCTTCTTGAACCCATCCAAAACCGTTCCGCCCACCCGCTGCGTTGGGGAGTTCGTGTGCATGAGAAGAGGATATTTTTTTTCTAAATCCAACAGTTCTCTCAGCAGCGCATCATATTCGGCATCCGATATCTCTGGTGCATCTTTATCGTAGTAAAGGCTCGCGTGATGAGCAATAAGTTCGTAAAGTTCCTCAAGCCTTGCGGGCGAATCTGCGGCAGCATCCATCATTTACTTAAACCTTCGGCTTCATCGTTGGGAACAGTATGATGTCACGGATAGAATGAGCTCCTGTCAGAAACATTGCCACACGATCCATACCGATTCCCATCCCGCCCGTCGGGGGCAGACCTGTCTCGATGGCATTAATGAAGTCCTCATCAAAGTCGTGGGCTTCCTCGTCGCCGGCTTCCTTCTTGCGAAGCTGATCCTCGAACCGCTCGCGCTGGTCCAACGGGTCATTCAGTTCGCTGAAAGCATTGGCCAGTTCTTTCCCGTACATGAAGAGCTCAAAACGATGGGTGTAATCAGGAGCATCAGGATCACGCTTGGAGAGGGGGGATATCTCTGTAGGATGTCCGATGACAAACGTCGGCTGAATCAGCTTATCCTCACAGAAGGCCTCAAACATCAGGTTCAGCACGGCAAAACGGCTTTCATTCCCCTTCAGTTCGTCCTTCAGACCTTTCTCCCGGGCGATGCGCCGGGCCTCCTCATCGTTCGTAATGGAACTAAAGTCAACCCCTGCATATTCCCTGACCAGATCCAGCATTTTTGCACGGCGGAAGGGCTTTGAAAGATCTACCGTCACACCGTCCCGCTCCACCTCCATGGTTCCAATGGCCTGGGCTGCGTTGCGAATCAATTCCTCGGCCAGGTTCATCATGTCCTCGTAATTCGCGTAGGGCCAATAAACCTCCATCATAGTGAATTCCGGGTTGTGCATGATGTCGATGCCCTCGTTGCGAAAGTTGCGGCCAATCTCGTAGACACGTCCCATCATGCCGACAACAAGACGTTTTAAATACAACTCTACTGCTATGCGCATATACATCTCGACACCAAGGGCGTTATGAAACGTTTTAAAGGGCTTTGCTGCCGCCCCCCCGGCCAGAACCGACAGAATGGGCGTCTCAACCTCAAGTGTTCCATGGGCTTCCAGCGTCTGACGGAAGGAGGAGATGATCTTGGAACGTTTGCGGAACACTTCCCGCACGTCAGGGTTCGCTATCAGATCCATGTAGCGCTGGCGGTAACGCGTCTCTGTGTCCGTCAAACCGTGCCACTTTTCCGGCAGAGGACGGATAGCCTTGCTCAACAGCTTGTACTCTGTCACACGGATTGTCAGTTCGCCGCGCTTCGTGCGGCAGGGATGGCCGACGATACCAATCCAGTCACCAGAGTCCACCCATTTCTTCAGAAACTCATAAGAGATTTCCCCCACTGAATTCAACTGAAAATAGAGCTGCATCCGGCTCGTCTCGTCAGCCAGGTCCGCAAAAGTAGCCTTGCCCTGGCGCCGGATGGTCATAAGCCTGCCGGCCGTCTGGACAATTGCATTTTCGTCCTCCTGTCCCGCCTCAAGGTGGCTGAACCGTCTTTGAATATCCTCAAGGATATCCCGTCGGTCCCACTTCTCAACGACGTAGGGATCAACACCCTCCTCTGCGCGGAGGCGCAGCAGCTTATCCTTCCGCTGACGAACAACCTCATTATCTGCCTCATCCAGCTGGGCTGTTTCTATTCCTTTCAGCTCAATTTTGTTGTCCACTTTTATTCCCCTTCCCGGAATTAATGAAATCTGCAAGATTTCTCCTGATACATTATACCTTCTGCTGTCCAGCAATCCCCAGCGACTGATTATCGTTGACAGTCAAACATTCTGCGCCGTCCTCCGTGATGAGGTAGTCATCTTCAATACGGAGTCCACCCCAGCCCTCTATGTAAATACCGGGCTCAATGGTCACCACATCCCCAACCTGTAGGACATCCTTCGACAGGGGAGCCAGACGCGGAGCCTCATGAATCGCAAGTCCAAGGCCATGTCCAAGGCCGTGAACAAAGTCTTTTCCATAACCGGCATTGATGATAATCCGCCGCGCCACAGCGTCCACATCCTTCCCCGCAGTTCCCGGGCGCAGAGCCGCCGCCGCCGCATGATGTGCTTCCAGTAATATAGCATTTATCTCCCGCGCTTTATCCTGAACATGTTTCACCGCGAAGTTGCGGGTAATGTCGCTCATGTAGCCGTCCACCATCGCGCCATAATCCACCGTCACGGTGTCACCGTCCTCAAAGGCCTTGCCGGTCGCCCTGGCATGGCACATCGCTCCATTTTTGCCCGATGCGACGATAAAATCGTCGTGAGCCCAACCTTTTTCAGCCCCACGACGCTTGATCTCCGCCAGAAGCGCGCTGTCAAACTCAACCTCTGTCATGCCAGGCTGTACCTGATCCAACATGGCCCCGTAGGCGTCACGTCCAATACGCGCGGCCTTTTTGATAGACTCCACTTCAGAAGCATCCTTGGTCCGGCGCAGTGAAGGGATAAAGTCCGTAGCATCAACCCACTGAGTTTTTACAGGCGCAAACATAACTTCAAATATCCTGTGTGAAACATTCCCGGACTCGAAGCCTACGGTTCCCCATCCTGCATCCGAAACAGCTTTGGCAATGAAGGAAGCCAGCGGCATCTCGGATTGTACGATAAGCTTGAAAGGGGACTGGGCTGCTGCCTGGGTGCGGTAACGCCCGTCTGTCACCAAAGTAGCCTCTTTTTTGTCGATAATGAGCGCCGCACTGCTGCCCCGGAATCCCGAAATATAATGGCAGCTCTCCGAGTTAGCCCTTTCCAGAACCATCAGGACGAAGGCGTCCATCCCCTTTTCGGCCATCAGTTCCCTGAGGCGGGCAAGCCGATGGTCCACCCTCTCAAATCCCTGTATTTTTCCCCCTGATGAAGCCATTGCCGTCCTCTCCTTCTCATTAAGGTCATAATCATATTTAATTACAACATTTTTATAATCTCAATCAAAAAACGTTTGAGCCCCTAATGACAAAGGGGCTCAATTTGTTATCCGTCTTTTTAAGCAGAGATCGCGAAAATAAGGACACCAGAATCTTTCACCGGGCGAGCATATAGACCTTTGAACCGCCTTTATAGGTCTCATTACTCCCCTCTTCCAACAGACCCTCTGTCTTGGCACGGCCGGAGAGGCTTGACTTGATTTCATCGGCCCCAGCAATATTACCTATCGTATAGAAGATGTACCATCTGCCGCTTGAGGAAACGTCAAAGCCATACTGTCCGCCATCATACCTGCCAGGGTTTTCTACATAACGCGCCAGAACCACAGCGGGGTCAAGAGTCTCGAACTTCGGGTCCAGTCCCCTGTCAAAGTGATCCATGCTGTCGAGGTACATCATAAAGACAGCCTGTTTCATGATGCGGAGATCGCTTACAATATTCAGGGCCCGCGCAGAAGACGTTGCCGAGCTGCCGGATAAAAGCAACCCAGACATCAAAATGCCAATGATTCCAATGACAATCAGAAGTTCAACCAGTGTAAAGCCCAAACGGACAGAACGTTTTTTCATCCTATCTGTGACAGAGCCGAAGTTATGGGTCCAAGGATGGACAGAGCAATCACTGCCACAACACCCCCTACAATAAGAATAAGAATGGGCTCCAGCAAGGCTGTCGTGGTCTTTATCTGTTCATCCAGCTCCTGATCATACCACGAAGCCATACGGTCCAGCATATTGTCCAAACGTCCCGTTTCCTCTCCAATTCGCATCATCTGTGCTATCAGGATGGGAAATATCTTAACCTCCCTGGCCGCATTTCCAAGAGAATCCCCCTGCTGGGTCCTCTCCTGAAGATGCGCAAAGCCATTGCCAACCACTGCATTGCCCGCCGCCCCCTTAGCCAGCTCCAGTCCAAGAGGCAAGGAAACCCCCGCTCCCAATGAAATAGCCAGGGTTCGCGTGGCCCGCAACATACAGGTTTTGAGGACCAGATTATGGAAGAAAGGCAAATGGAGTTTCAGCCGGTCCACGATGAAACCTCTGCGCGTCAGCAGCCATGTCAGAAACCCGAAGACGCCCAGTACTCCAGGCAAAAGAATCTTCCATTTTGCGATGCAGTACTCCCCCGCCTCGAACATAAACTGTGTCAGCCGTGGCAGTTCAATATGCATGGCAGCAAAAACCTGACGGAACTGAGGAAGCAGAACAACGACAAAAACCAACAGGATAATGAAGGCTAAGATAATGACAAACGCAGGATAAAACAAAGCAGAGAAGATTTTATGCCGCAACTCTGCCCGCTTCTCAAGGAGGGTCGCCACCCCATCCAGAGCTTTGTCAAGCCGTCCGCTTTCCTCCCCTGCTTCAACCATAGAGGCTATCGTCGGGTTGAAGACAATGTTGCTGCTAATAGCCTGACTCAGGGGGAGACCGCGTTCAAGGGAAGACTGGATGTCACGCAGTACCTCTCTGAAAGCTGCGCTGTTTTCCTGTTCAATCAGGAGACCGACAGATGGAAAGACCCCTAAGCCAGCCTTAACCATCGTTGCCATCTGTCGAAAGAAGTTTTTGATTGTCCTGGATGGAATTGTTCTGGAGCGCAAAGAATGTCCCGATGATTCGGGAGGAGTATCCTCATAAAAAAAAGACGGCACATCAGACTGAGGACTGCCCCTTTCCCCAAGCAGAAGCACCGCTTCCGGAGAAATCTCCCCTTCGTCCGTTACCTGCAGAGAAAGGACAGTAACACCTTCACGACGAAGAGTTTCCAGAGCGCGTCCTTCATCCGGCGCCTCCACATACCCTTCGATTATCCCTTTTTCATTTCCCCGTGCCCGATACCTGAACTTCATCTGAACAACGCGCCTCCCCCACTGCTGGCGCTGCGCGCCGGGTTCAGTATTTTATCGCGCTTTACCACAAATCCACAGCGCCGCTCTTTTTCCCTTTTACCCAGTAGGCTTTATTTTCATCAACCCGGACATAGACAACATCGACATTGCCCACCTTGGCAAGAATCTCGTCAGGCGTTATCTCACCGCCCAGAGGAGACTGGATGATAAGCCCCTTCTTTGTCGAGTCTTCCATTCCTGACGGTCTGATTCTTTTCTTGGCCGCCGTTTTTCTGGGCGTGGATTTTACTTCAGAATCCACCTCTACACCAAATACTTCCCTGATTTTAGCGATGACATCTTCGCCGATGGGTTTCCTGCCTGTTTCAACAGCAGTTATAACAGAAGCTTTAACATCAATAGCCTGTGCAAATGCGGCTTGTGTAAGGTTCTTAGATTTACGCAGTTCTCTGATATCCATAAAACGTCATTCCCTTTCCTTTTTACTCTTTCTTTTTTTCATAGGTCAGTTTTTACATTGTGCTGACCTTCGCTCAACCGTTTCAGATTACCACGGAAAAAGTCTGTCTGTCAAGAATTGAACACACGAAAAGGAGCGAGTGGGAAAAATTTTTCCTGCTCGCTCCTTATAATTATTTAAATACCTTATGGGCTACAAAATCCCATTCTCACCTGCCGTCATCTAACGCTCGCTGAATTCCGCATCCACTGTTTCCCCATCGGAGGAAGAAGCACCGCCCGTGCTGCCGGACGAAGCCCCAGCGTCTCCTGCAGAACCGCCAGCCGCGCCGGCACCTGCAGCCTGATAGAGCCGCGCCGAGAATTCCTGAAGCGACTTGTCCAGATCTTCTTTCGCACGCTTCATGGCCGCATCATCGCCCTTCTCAATAGCGCTCTTTAACGCATCAAGTTTGGCGTTAACCTTCCCTTTCTCCTCGGCGCTCATCTTGTCGCCAAGGTCATTCATTAACTTCTCCGCCGCGAAGACAGCCGCGTCTGCCTCATTGCGCACTTCTGCCGCGCTGCGTTTCTGTTCGTCCTCCTCCGCATGGGCCTCGGCGTCGTTCTTCATGCGCTCAATCTCGTCCTTGGAGAGGTTGGAGGACTGAATTGTGATCTTCTGCGCCTTGCCCGTGCCCTTATCCTTGGCGGAGACGTTGAGGATACCGTTGACGTCAATGTTGAACGTAACCTCAATCTGCGGGATGCCGCGTGGTGCGGGCGGAATGCCGTCCAGCACAAACTCGCCCAACTTCACGTTATCCGCCGCCATAGAGCGCTCGCCCTGCAGAACCTTGATCTCCACCTGGGGCTGATTGTTGGCCGCAGTCGTGAACACCTGGCTCTTGGACACGGGGATAGCCGTGTTGCGCTCAATAACCTTCGTGAACACTCCGCCCAGGGTTTCGAGGCCAAGGGACAGGGGCGTAACATCCACCAGCACGATATCCTTGTGATCACCCTTCAGAATTGCGCCCTGAATAGCCGCACCAGCCGCCACACACTCATCCGGATTGATGCCTTTCGTGGGCTCCTTGCCCAGCAGACTGACAATCTTTTTCTGCACCATCGGCATACGGGTGGATCCACCCACAAGAAGTATCTTGTCAACTTCCGAGGCACTGAGTCCAGAGTCAGATAAGGCACGCTGCGTCGGTGTCACTGTGCGGTCCAGCAGATCTGCCGTCATCTCCTCGAACTTCGCCCGGGTCAGTTTCATCTCCAGGTGCTTGGGGCCCGTCTGGTTCGCCGTGATGAAGGGCAGAGAAATGGTCGTCTCCGTCATGTTGGAGAGCTCAATCTTCGCCTTCTCCGCTGCCTCACGCAGACGCTGCATGGCCATGGTGTCGTTCTTGAGGTCGATGCCCTCAGTCTTCCTGAACTCTTCCGCCATCCACTCAACGATGCGGTTATCCCAGTCATCACCGCCCAGCCGGTTGTCACCCGCTGTGGCCAGCACCTCGAATACGCCCTCTCCCACATCAAGGATGGAGACATCAAATGTACCGCCGCCAAGGTCGAACACCAGAATCTTGTGTTCCTCCTTACGGTTTTCGCCATAAGCCAGGCAGGCTGCCGTAGGCTCATTGATGATGCGGAGCACCTCAAGGCCTGCGATGGTGCCGGCGTCCTTTGTTGCCTGGCGCTGTGCGTCTGTGAAGTACGCCGGCACCGTAATGACCGCCTGGGTTACAGGCTCACCGAGGTAATCCTCCGCGTCACGCTTCATCTTCTGAAGGATCATCGCAGAGATTTCCTGCGGCGTGTATTTCTTGCCGTCAATGCTGACACGGTAGTCCGTTCCCATCTCACGCTTGATGGACATAATGGTATGATCCGCGTTGACAATGGCCTGACGTTTGGCCAGCTGACCTACCAGACGCTCGCCCTCCTTGGTGAAAGCCACAACGGACGGCGTAGTCCGAGCCCCCTCGTTATTGGGGATAATAGTGGTCTGGTCCCCCTCCTGTACAGCAATACAACTGTTTGTCGTTCCCAGGTCAATGCCTACAACTTTTGCCATGATAAATTCCCCCTGTATATAAACTTTTTGATCGAAGATCAGCGGGCAAAGCCCTCCGGCCTCCTAATATTGTTGCCTGATTTACGCTAAACTACTCTGCCTTTCCAACTATGACGCGCGCTGCACGCAGTACCCGGCCTTCCTTCGTCCGGTAGCCGCGGAGCTGCTCATTCACCACCGCACCGTCCTGTTCCGGGGTGTCCGCCGGGACGGTCCCAACAGCCTCATGGAAGTTGGCATCAAAACGTTGTCCCTCTGTTGGGATAACACTGACCCCCAGTTCCTCCAGCGCGGACAAAAACTGCCGCTGCACCATACGAACACCCACAAGAACATCTCTTGCACTGCCATCCTCAGGCACCATCAGTGCCCGATCCAGATTGTCCAGCACGGGAAGAAGGGCTGTAATCACATCCTCCTCTGTTCGCCGGCGGGCCTCCTGTTTCTCACGGGTTACACGCTGTCGGTAGTTATAAAAATCCGCCCGCGACGCCGCAAGTTCCTGTTCCAGAGCGGTGATCCTCTCGTCCGGATTTTCCACCTTTGACTCCGATTCCGACTTTTTATCAGACAGCGTCTCTTCCGGATCCCCATCCTCAGGAATCAGAACATTATCTTCATGAAGCTCAGGGTTCTCCTTTTCTTCATCTTCTCCTTCAATGACAGGCTCAAAATATTCATTCCCCATCTCATTTTCCATCTATGCCCAATCCTCCTTTGACCTCGCCCAAACAGACGCATCCATGCACCTGCCCCGGCATTAGGACATCCTGTCCGTCGCGTCCTCGTCCAAAGCGTCCACCACGGATTCCAGGACACCGATGGAGCGCTCATAATCCATTCTCAGCGGGCCGATAAGCCCAAGGACAGCTTTCTGCTGGCGCGCTCTCGCAGGGATGAGGATCATCGCGCTCTCCTCCATGCCTTCCGTCTCGTTCTCATCCCCCAGAGAGACTTTGAGATCCGCAGCCTGGCGGCATTTTTCCACCATCCGGGCCAGAGGCTTCTCCTGCTCCAGAAGCGAGAGCACAGCCTGAAGCCTTGAGAGTGCCTGGAAGTGCGGAAGGCTCAGAATGTGCTTGGCCCCACTGCTGAAGAAACGATAGTTCTGTTCCGTCAAAAAGCGGTCCAGTTCATCAATAGCCGCATGACAAGCCGTTTCGGCTTCCTCAAGCCCACCCAGCACATATTGATAGAGCACATCATGGACATCACTCCAGGGATGCCCCAGCGCCACAGTATTGATGCGCCGGCTGAGTTCTTCCAGAAGCCCCGGTTCCACCTCGCAAGGCAGATTGAACTGCGAATGATGAACAAGCCCGCCTTGAAGGACAATAAGGGCCAAAACGTTCGTCCCGCCCAGCGGCATCAGGTCAATATGCTGAATCTCGATATCATCCAGCCCGGAGACCGCCGCCACCGCCACGCAGTTCGTGAGCCGGGAGAGAAGGTGTGTGACGTAACCCAGCAGATCTTCAATACCGCTGCGCCGCCCTACCAGCTCCTTGCGCCAGGCTTCGGCCCCGTGAGTGCGGTTCCTTGCCCGCGCTGTCACAGAATCCACATAGACCCGGTAAGCCTTGGCCGTGGGCAGGCGGCCGGAGGACGTGTGAGGCTGATAGAAGTAGCCCAACTCCTCGAGATCTGCCATCTCGTTGCGAATAGTGGCAGGGCTCAAACCCCGGATGTACTTCTTCGTGATGGTGCGCGACCCGGCAGGCTCCCCTGTTTTGATATACTCGTACACCACCGCAAGAATGATGCTGAGCTGCCTCTCCGTCATAACCTCACCTCCCCTGTCTATTGTGCTCTTATTAATTAGCACTCTTAAAAGATGAGTGCCAATAAACTCTTAAAACGGTGTTAAGATTAGCAAGCCCTGCCCAAAATGTCAAGGAAAGACAGGAGGGGGGAATTACGTATTTTGCAAAAGGAAAAAAGAGCCCGTAGGAGCGTGCCTGTTGAAATGCGTTTTGTTTTACCTCTTCCGTAAAAGGATAGAAGCCATGAGGGCTATCGCTAATGCGACGAATCCCGCGTCACACCCGCCGCCGCTTGTCGTGTTTTTGGACGCCGCTGCGGCCAGCCTGACCTCGCCCGTCTGGACGGAGAACTTGCCGTCCTTGCTCTGGCAGGTGACTTTGCACGCCACGCCGGGGAAGCTCACCGCGTTGCCGTTGGTGTCCTTCAGCTTTAAAACGTTAAGCTCCATTTTTCCATCTGTTCCGGCCTCAAGAACATAGGGGCCCTTTATCTCCTCTGCCAGGTTTGCGGCGACGCTGAGGAGCGAGATGATGTTAACCCAGACGTAGAACACAATCCCGGGCGCAGGCTTTGTCCCATCGGGGAGCGTGATGTTGATGGTGATGGAGGACCAGTTCGCCGCCGGCGTTTGGGGCATGTCCTGCTCGATGTCAGCGCTGGTGTTGAAGTTGCCCGTCGGCATGATGGGGGTAGTGTCGGAATTGTAGACTACAAGATCAGTTCCCGCGTTTCCGCCAAGGTCCCCCTCCGTAAAGGTCTTCAGCAGCTCGGGTTTTGTGGTGTTCTGACAATCAAAAGCGAAAATGTACGTAGTTGGGTAATCAACCTGCATATAGAGTATTTTGCTGCCATCGTCCCAGAGCAGAGCCCTGTACTCAGCGTGCGCGTCGGAGCCGAGTGGGAAGTCGTAGAATTTTTTGACTCCCGCCGTCTCGCTCCAATGGTAAATGGCCTTCGGGTTCTTCCCCATCTCTGGACCGTTCACAGCCGTCAGGAAATACAACCCACCCCGTCCGTCCGGGCAGAGGGAATGGACAAAACAGCCTTCATCGATATTCGATGATTCGACAATTGTAGTCTGAGTCTCGCCGTTGGTGATGAGGTCAATGCCCGTCGTGTCCCAGTTGGGCTTATAACCCACAGCTACCTTACCCTCGTTGGCTGCAGTCATCCGCCCATACGCACTACGCCCTTTCAACTCAAAACATTCCCGCTCAGATTTTAAATCCTTATCCAATAGATGCAGGGATTGTACTGCGTATGTACCTTCATCATCGAGAACATACACTATGTCTTTATTGATAAGACAGTCATGACCGAAGCTGCCATTCAGACCAAGGCCATCACGGGGAGCCTCTACCTTCCAGGCTACCGGGCCAATTTTGACCAATGCGGATCTTTTATCCCCAGTATATAAATTGTAGGGAGACACAGTTTGAGCGAACAGACTGCTGCCGGAGGCGCTAATCATACGTAATTTTCCTAAATTGAAATCACTTATGTTACGTTCCTTCGTGTCGATGGTCGCTGAAAAACCCTTTGCGGGGTTGTAGACAGCGACAGAGGAGGCATACGAGTACTCTGGGGACTCTGGCTCGGAATAAAAATCTTTACTTACAACCGCGATAAGGGGTTTGCCATCATATGTAATGGAATAAGGGTGAATTTCAAAATTAAAAGAGACAAGCGCCTTCTCGACCTTAAAAGCGCCATTTTCATAGGAAATACGCTCTATAACCGTAACTGATTGGTTATCTTCCTCATGACAGGGATAAAGAAGATCCGCCGACGCCGCGCCGCAGATACAAAGGAGCAGGGCACAGACCGCAAATGTCCTCCCTAATCGGGCAAAACTATACCCCCAATATCTTTCAGCAGTAATTTTCACTGCTATCCATATACTTTCTGCATAAGAATAAAATTTATTCAATTCCGCGGAGGGGTTTTGCCAAATTCTGCCTTGTCGGGCCCACTCCAACAGGGTAAAATTATGCTGAAGGGGAATGAAGGAGGGCGTGGCATCATGACAGTAGCCTTTGAACTGAGTGCGGGAGATACAAAATTCGTCGAGAGATGGGCAGCGGACAAGCAGATGAGCATATCTGATCTGGCCCGTCAAATGTTCCTGGAGAGAATTGAGGAAGAGAGGGACTTGCAGCTTTAACGGCAAGCACGTGCGGAGTATGAGGCTGACCCTGTGACGTACACTCACAAGGAAATACGTAAGATATTGGATTGGGATTGATGCTTTACTCCGTAGAGTATACAAAACGGGCAGCAAGGGAGTTACGCAAGTCAGATAAAAACATCCGGCTGCGTATCTATGAATGGATTGATAAAAATCTGAATGACTGTGAAAACCCACGGCTGCATGGCAAGCGCTGGCCGGAAATCTCAGGGACAATGGAGTTATCTAATTGGAGAATATCGTATTATCACGGAAATCCACGACGCTGAAATCCTTGTTATGGCAGTGACCGTGGGGCACAGGCGAAAATTTTACGAAAGGTGACAGCATGAACTCAAAACTCAGAGCTGCCTTGCTGATGAACGCCGCGCGGGCATCACTGGAAACGTTCACAAAGCTCTGTAAGGATTACGGCCCGGAGGCACTGTCCGACGGCGGCGAAAAGCTGTGGCAGGAACTTGGGCTTCGATCCTCGACGCAGGCCAGACTGGACGAGCTGCTTCGCCAGCGGGACTGGCCGGAACGGGAGCTTGAGCGTGCGGAGAAGTTTGGCGCGCGCTTTCTGTCTGTGGATGACGCAGAGTATCCTCAGCGGCTGAAGGACACTGCACAGCCGCCCATCGGTCTCTACGTGAAGGGACCTGCAGACCTCTCCGCCCCATCGGTGGCGGTCGTGGGAACACGGCGATGCAGCCCTTACGGGAAGTCCGTGGCGGAGGGAGTGGGGCGTGCGCTGGCCAGTGCCGGATTTCCCCTTATCAGCGGCGGAGCGCGCGGCATTGACGCTGCCGGACACCGGGGATGCCTCTCCAGAGGAGGCGTTACGGTGGCCATTTTCGGCACAGGAATCGATCGCACCTATCCGATGGAACACCGTGAGCTTTTTCACCAGATAGCAGAACAGGGGGCCTTGGTTTCGGAATATCCCATTGGGGTCAGTGGTGACCCCTGGCACTTCCCCGAGCGCAACCGCCTCATCGTCGGCATAGCCAGCAGAACCGTCGTGGTGGAATCCCCGGATGACGGCGGGGCGATGATCACCGCACGGCTGGCACTGGACATCGGCCGCGAGGTCTGGTGCGTTCCCGGGCATATCACGGAGACAGTATGCTGCGGCACCAATCATCTGATCCGCGACGGGGCACAGCCTTTAGTTGATATTGAAGAGTTTATACAGTGCATCTCGGGACATTACGGCCAATTGATGCTGGATCTGTCCCCACAGGAAGAAAACTCCCCCAAACCAGCCGCTCCTGAACTTACGACGGATGAAAAATTGCTGCTGGCACTGCTCCAGCGGCAAGGCAGTGTAACGATGGATGACCTTCTTGCGGAAAGCGGTTTGAGCTTCCCCGTACTCCAAACGTGCCTGATGACACTCTCAGCCAACGGGCTTGCCATTTCCAGCGGTCCTGGGCGTTTTTCAGCCTCAGCCTGATTGACAAAACCGCCGCCGGGCCAGGGCAAAGGTCATGCCCGGATAACGCGATTTGCTCCTGAGCAGGACCGCCTCTCTTCCCGCAGCCCGAACTGCAGCGCGTTCGCAAACGTTGTCCACCCCTGTAATCTTCAGCACGCGCTCCGAGGCAGAGAAGGTCCCCTCCACAGACTGAAGATCCTCTGCGCTGAAGGTGAGAAACGGAACATCGTACTGTTCCGCTAAAGCAATGAGCGCGGGTTCAGCAGCCTTTAAATCAATGGACGCCACCGCGCAGAGAGACAGAGGCGAAACGCCCGCCCCATCAAGAAAATCCGACGCCGCGTTCTCCAGCGCATGGAGTTCCGTGCCGCGCTTGCAGCCCACTCCCAATACCAGGATACGCGGCCTCAGCCACAGCGTCGCGGGCCATGGAGCTGGCTGAAGCTGATCTGTGACGGCCACTCCGACGGACCTTCCCTCCAGGACAGCCGCGGATATTTCTTTTATATTTCTGGGATTTTCAATGGTGCAGTTATTCCTGACCGCCCACTCATCCACCGCCACGAGACTGTTGACATCCGTCGCAGTGGTTATGACGGCTTTCCCTCCGGTGATTGCAGCAATACGCCGGGCGAGTTCATTGGCACCGCCAATGTGTCCGGACAAGAGCGGGATAACAAAGCTCCCCCTCTCGTCCACCACTGCAACCGCAGGATCCTCCGTCTTGGTCCGGATGTGCTGCGCAATAGCGCGGACGGCAATTCCGCAGGCACAGACAAACACCATCGCCCCCGCCTTGTGGAACCACTGTCCGGCCCACTCCCCAACAGGCTCACTCAAAAGCTCAGTCCTCTCAGAAAGGCAGCGCTCCGGCACAAAGACCCGGCCTCCCAGCGTCTCTGCCAGCCGGAGGGCCAGTTCTGCCCCTGCACGGGTAAAGGCCGTAAGGACAATGGGGCCCCCCTTCACTCTGCCCCCTCCCGGGCTTTCCTGTACCCATGGGAGAACCCGGCGTCGTAGAGCTTCGACAATTCGTACTCATCACCCAGAAAATTTCCAACCAGCACAAGAGCCGTCCGGGAAATCCCTGCCTTTTCAGCCAGTAACGGCAGATTCGAGAGCGTCCCGTGCAGTACGCGCTCATCCGGCCAGGAGGCACGATAGGCCAACACCGCCGGAGTCTCCGGGGGATATCCGCCCATGATGAGTTCCGCGCAAAGGGCCTTCAACATCCCAGATGAAAGGAAAAGTACCATCGAAGCTTTGTGCGCAGCCAGGGAACGGATGGACTCGCGTTCCGGCACGGGGGTCCGCCCCTCCATTCGGCTGATGATTACAGTTTGACTGACTCCCGGCAGTGTGTACTCCGCCGGAACCGCCGCCGCCGCCGCGCAGAAGGAGCTCACGCCCGGCACGACCTCAAAGGGCACTCCCGAAGCGCGAAGCCTGTCCATTTGTTCACGTATAGCCCCATAGAGGGAGGGGTCCCCTGTATGAAGCCGTATCGTCAGGAGTCCGCGGTGGTATCCATCCAGAAGCCGTTCCAGCACCTCCTCCAGAGTCATGGAGGCGCTGTCGCAGATTTCGCAGTCCGCCGGGGCATAATCCAGCAGCGCAGGGTTGACGAGAGAACCGGCGTAAATAATCATCCCCGCCCTGCGAAGGAGTTCTGCTCCACGTACAGTGATGAGATCCGGCGCGCCGGGACCGGCCCCGATAAAATAAATCATTCTCCCGCCTCCTCGGAATGGGGATAAGAGTCCGCACAGAGCAGCGTCACAGGGTTGCGCGCAGCCATGAGGAGATTCCTGCCCAACGGGCGCGACACTGAGACAGCTATCTGCACAGCCTCAAGGTTTTCCCATGGGTCACTGCTTAAAAGCGCGGTGGCTTTAGCTAAGGTCCCCAGCGTTACAGCTGAAATCAGAACACGGACGGGGACTTTCATGTCTGCAAGGCTGGACAGGACATCCCCAAGTTCTCCACCACTCCCACCGATAAATACATGAGTCGGAACAGGTAATTCCTTTATCAGAGAAGACACTCGTCCCGCATGAACAGTCAGGTTGTGCAGCCGGAACTTCGTTCGGTTCCGTTCAATCAGCTCCAACGCTGCCGGTGCGCACTCAATGGCATGAACTTCCGAGTCAGGGCAATCCAATGCGGCAGAAGCCGCCACCGATCCCGTCCCCGCTCCAACGTCCCACAAAACCGTACCGGGGGTCAGATCCAGGCGCTCAAGAATGGCCGCGCGGACCTCCCCATGGGTCATCGGAACATTTCCCCGCTCAAAATCCACATCCCTGAGATGTCTGGGCGATATCCATGGTTCCGGGTTTCTTACCAGCAACAGCGAGAGCGGGTCATAGTCCCGGGACATGAGCTCTTTTGGGGTCCCACAGGTCACGCGCTGGTCCGGGTAACTCAGGCGTTCCCCCACTGCCGCCTCGACCCGCCTCCCCAGATCTCCCACTGCTTCTGACAGTTTTTCACAAGCCCAGCGAGGCGAACACTCTTCTCCGCAGAAAAGAACCGTCAGCCGACTGCGCTCGACAGTGTTCAGGAACCTGTGGGCAAAAAGAGGACGGCCGTGTCCTGAAAGAACAGCCGCATCCTGCCACGTCTCACCGACAGCGGCGCAGAGGCACTGAAGTGAACTGACTCCAGGGAGAACCCGAAGCGGCACACCGGGGAAATGTCTCATGAGCAAAGGGAGAAGGCTGTAAAGTCCAGGATCACCGGATACCAGTACAACGACGCTGCCTTCCTGAGCTTCCATCTTATCAAACGTTGTCCTGAAGCCGCCCAGCGTGATGATGTTGGGATGTCCCTCCGCAAGGGACAAATGCCGCGGGGCCGCAACAACACAGTCCGCCACGCGGATAACCGCCCGCACAGCCGATGTTGTCTGTTCCTCTGCACCGGGCCCCACTCCGGCAACAATCAGCTCACGCAACGCTGCGCCCCCTTTCTGCGGCGATACCGTGCTCTCAAGCCGCCTTTCCAATCGCCTGCTTCCTGATTATCAGTATACAACAAAGGAGCTATGCCTATAATAGCAGGGGGGCAGAGGTTATAATATATACATATCTTTTTGAGGGGTTGAGATTATGAGCAGCCTGACGCTGGGCATTGAAACGAGCTGCGACGATACGGGCGTCGCCCTTTTGAAGGGGGAAAGGACCATTCTCTCCGAGCTCCTTTCCAGCCAGATTAAAGACCACGCACGATTTGGCGGCGTGGTGCCGGAGTTCGCCGCACGGAAACACCTGGAGAACCTCCTGCCCCTCGTGGACGCAGCACTGAAGGAGAGCGGGGTAAAGGGACAGGACCTTGATCTGATCGCCGTCACCTGCGGTCCGGGGCTCATGGGCTCCCTCATTGTCGGAGTGATGGCCGCGCGGGCCCTCTCTCAGGCGTGGGGCGTGCCGCTCATCGGAGTCAACCACCTTGAAGGTCATCTTTTCGCCCCTTTGGTGGACTCGGATGACCTTCGTCCGCCCTTCCTCTCGCTCATTGTCTCCGGCGGGCACACGGAAATCATACGGGTTGACGCGCTGGGACAGTATCAGCTGTTGGGAGAGACGCGCGACGACGCGGCAGGCGAGGCTTACGACAAGGCTGCGCGGGTTTTAGGGCTCCCCTACCCCGGCGGGCCGGAGATTGACAGACTCGCAAAGGAAGGCAATCCCCATGCGTTCGACTTTCCTGTTCCCTTTAAAAACACAAAGGACGTCGAGTTCAGCTTCAGCGGACTCAAGACGGCACTGCTCTGGCAGGTACGAAAAATCGGGAAAGAGGGCAAAGCAATTCCCCTGAACGACCTCTGCGCCTCCTTCCAGCGGGCTGTAACAGAAGCACTCCTCGCGAAGGTCGCCCTGGCCGTACAGCTCACAGGAATACGGCGCGTCGCGGCCTCCGGAGGAGTGGCGGCCAACAGTGCTCTGCGCGCGGCACTCACGGAATCAAAGGAATCACAGCAGTGGAAAGCCTGGCTTCCCCGTATCAGCCGCTGCACGGACAATGCCGTGATGATTGCTATGGCTGGCCGGTGCGCATGGGAGCGGGGCATCCGCAGCCCGGCTGACCTGTCACCGGATCCCTCGATGGAAATAGCATAACGGAGCACATTCATATTACAGAGATTGTGCTCCGCAGGAAATTCTTATAAAAACCCGGACAACTTCGACCGTTCAGCGGCGGGAGTCCTGAGCAAGTCCCCCCATATGTTCTGCGTTCAGTCCGTCTTTTCCACCCTGTCGGGCCCAGCCGCTGAGGATCCTTTCCTTTAGCTCCTCCAGAGGTTTCAATCCGGACAAAGCATCCAGCGCTGCCACACAGCAGGCTCCTTCCGCCGCTGCGAGATGGAGGCACCATTCCAGAGAATACCCCTTCATCATGGCCGTGAGGAAAGCCCCAATGGCAGCGTCCCCCGCCCCGGTTCCGGACACGACAGCCTTTGGAACGAAACTCCTCTCATAGATGGACTGTCCGTCAAAACCCTCAAACTTCAAGCCGGTTATTCCCCGAAGCATATCAAAGGCCCCGCTGCCCGCCGTCCGGCAATACATTCCGGCAACTCCGCATTTAATGAGAGCCAGTTTGCATCCCATATCCAGCAGACGCTCCGCCAGAGGCATCACGTCCTCTCCAATGGAAAGGATTCGGGTGACATCTCCGCCCGCCGCCCTCTTCTGAAGTGCGTGATACCGGGGACGGTCCAGCATGAAGCAAATCTCCTCCATACTGGGCACAAAGAAATCCACATAAGGAAGGGTCTTCCTGAGGATTGTCTCCCAGTCCGCCTGTCCAGCCTCCGAAGCATCGTCCAGCGCGGCCATATCCAGAGAGGTGAGGCAACCTTTTTCCTTCACGCGGCGAAAAACCTCCGCCAGTTCCCTTCCACCGTCCTGATACATTCTTCGCATCAGGGGAGGATACCCAAAGTGAAACAGAAGGGCGCTCTCACAGGCCGCGTAATCAATGTCCATCGCCGTGAATGCGTCGTTGGTTCCGGGGTTGTGGAGAAACACACGGTCAATGCCGGGAGGGGCAAGGACAACCGTGTAGGAGGTATCAGACGCCGGATCTGTTATCAGCGCTGCTGCGGCGTCATTTTGCTCCAGAAAATCACGGATTATGCGTCCCAGATGGTCGTCTCCGGTCTTTCCCATCAGCATGACATCCGCGCCAAGGGATTTCATGGTCAGTCCCGTGTTTACCACCACGCCCCCCGGGTGAAAATAAGCCGGGCCTACATGGACCAGTTTTCCTGGAGTCAGGAAATCCTCAATACGATTCCCGGTTCCTGCGGAGGGGGAGATCATGGGCGGTGTGAAATCAACGCAGATATGCCCCGCTACAACGGCCTTTTTTTTCTTCATCAGGCGTTTTGTATCAGCTATGGTTTCGGCCCGATGGACTGAACCATCATGACGCTCTGCCCCTTGGAGAGTTTCAGCAGTCCAGACAGCTTTTCCTGATCAAAGGAACCGCGAACGACAGCGTTCCATCCCTGAGACGCAGCGTAAAGATAGGCATTCTGCACAGCTGCCCCGGTGTGGACAAAACCCCATTGATGAATAAGTTCTTCAGGGGTTTTCTTCCCCTCCCATAGAGAAGTATCATGGACATAAGCCAGATTGACGGCGGCCCTGCCCACAAAGTTCTGTCCCAGCGTTGTTTCCATACGATGATCGCCCTTCTCGATAAGCGTCAGGACATTGGCCGCCGGATCATACTTGTAGACGCCCTTCCTGTTCAGCACATAGACAAAGGTATCCTGAATGCCAAGAGCGACAGGATAGACCCTCTTCCCATCCGCGCGATTGACGCCCGCCGTGGCCCACAGCAGATTTGAAAGCTGCTGCGGCGTAAGATCCGTATCCGCAAACTCTCGTGATGAATGGCGTTCGGAAAGCGCCTGGAGCAGACTCATCCCTCCGGTCTTCTCCGGAACAGGCAAAGCTTCACCGGCCCAGGCAGCAGGAACAACGAAGGTTACCGCTAAAACAAGCGCAAAAAATTTTCTCATCATGTCAGCCTCCCCAAAAGGGTTTTAAGTTTACTTTATGTGTTTTAGTATTTTAACATTCTTTTATTATACCCCGGAGAGCGGGTACAGGGCCGGCGTCACAGACACGCTCACAAGCCAATCCGCTTCCTCAGAGAACTGTAGAGCTCCAGCCAGACATCCCCCTCAAGGTCCTCAGCTCTTGCGCGCGGATTTACTCCGGTCTCAGCAAGGAATCCTGCCCAGTCCTCAAGGCCATGAAATCCTTTCATATTGTTCAGCAAGGTCTTGCGGCGATGAGCAAAGGCACGGTGCAGAAGTTCGCTCCACAGGGGATCACAGGTGAGATCATGATGCCTTTGAATAACAATTTCCACCAGGGCGGACTCCACACGCGGTGCAGGACGGAAGCATGATGCCGGAACTTTCCGGATGCGCGTCACCGCCCCCATCACCCCGAGAGTTACGCCCAGAGGATAGCGCTCCCTTGTGTCCGCAGGCGCAGAAAGACGATCTGCCGCCTCCTTCTGCACCATGTAGAGATGATAGGTCAGTCCAAGACGGGCAAAGAGAAGAAGCTTCCATATCAGGGGGGTCGTGATGTTATACGGAATATTGGCCACCACCTTGTTGGGAAAGGGGCTCAGATCTGCCGGGTAATCCAGCCGCAGCGCGTCTCCCCAATGAAGTCTCAGACGTGAATCCTGCGCAGCCAGTGTCTCTAGCCCCGGCTTCATCCGATCATCCAGTTCCACAGTATGCAGACAGGATATTTCCCGCTTCAGCAACGCACGGGTCAAAACTCCCTGACCCGGACCAATCTCCAGCACCACGTCCTCCTGCCCAACGGCGGAACGCTCAATAATCTCTGCCAGCACGTTCCGATCCACAAGGAAATGCTGTCCAAAGCGATGGAGCGCACGTATCTCTTCCATTACAGTTTCAGCGCCACAGCCTGGCATGCCGTCTTATGAGCTGTCTCTCCCATGCAGTTCATCCTCTTATTTTTCTGTAATTTCCCCATGCAGGCACCAGGACTCCGCCGCCGTGATTTTTACGTGGGTACACTGCCCCAGCAGAGTTTCATCCGCCGGGAAGATTACGACCTTATCCGTCGGTGTCCGCCCCTGAAGCAGACGTTCTCCTGTGGGGGCAAGGCCCTTAGGTGCGTGGCTGTCCACGAATACGGCGCAGATTTTCCCCACAAGCCCCCTGTTGATGGAGAGAGTGACAGCATCCTGCAACGTGTTGAGGCGCGTCAGCCGCTCCAGACGTACCTCTTGTGGCAGCGCACCGGGCATGACAGCGGCAGGTGTCCCCTCGCGCTCCGAATAAGCCGCGCTGTGGACGAGGTCAAAGCGTATCTCCTTCAGGGCACTGAGCGACGCCTGAAAGTCCTCCTCCGACTCACCGGGGAAGCCCACAATTAAATCCGTCGTCAGGCCCAATTCCGGCAGTGCAGCTCTTACACTCCGAACCTTCTCCAGATACTCCGCATAGGTGTATTTGCGGTTCATCAATTTTAAAATCCGGTCGCTGCCCGCCTGTATGGGAAGGTTCAGCGACGGACACACCACCGGTTCTGAGGCCATCACCTCCACAATGTCAGGCGTGAAGTCCTGCGGGAGAGAAGTAACGAAGCGAACGCGCTCTAATCCATCCTCCCTCGCTACACACCGCAGCAGGGAGGCAAAGGACGTTCCGTCTTTAAAGTCCTTGCCATAGCTGTTGACATTCTGCCCCAGAAGTGTAATCTCCCGGACCCCATCCGCCACCAGTGCCCGTACCTCCCGCAGGATGTCATCCTTTGGGCGGGAAAGGAAACGCCCGCGCACGTAGGGGACAATGCAGTAGGAACAGAAGTTGTCACATCCGTGGGCAATGGTCACGTAGGCCCGATAGGGGTTTTCGCGGCGCACCGTCACCTCGTCGAGGTCAAAGAAAGCCCTCGGATCATCGTCCAGCAGGTTCAGCCTCGTCTCCGGGACATCCATAACACGCTGAAGCCCATCGGGCAACAGGCCGATATGACGGGGACCGGACACAAGACGAACCCACGGGAAGCGTGACAGTGCCTTCTTTCCCAGACTTTGCGCCACGCAACCCGTCAGTGCCACAACAGGTAGCCGATCTTTTTTCCACGACGCCTCGTAGCGTCCAAGCTCGCTCCATACCTTCTGTTCGGCCTTGGCCCGGACACTGCAGCCCGTGATGATAATAAGCTCCGCATCATCTTCCCTTTCCGACGGCACTTCCTCCCAGCCCCGGCGGCCCAGCGCGGTTCGAACTCTGTCGCTGTCATAGACGTTCATCTGACAGCCCCAGACCTTTACGCAGAAGCGGTATCCCTGCTTCCTTTCACCCACGGCTACTTATCTCCGGCAGGGACTCCCCAGTGGGAGGCGGGACGATCTTCCGCTTTTGCCTCAAAATGGGAGAAAATATCATCAACGAAGCGCAGGTAAAAATCATTCTCAAAAAGGGACTCAATCTGCTTGGGCTTCACAAGGCCCTTTATCCTGTCGTCCTCCAGCAGCAGGTCAAGGAAATGTCCCTCACCCCGGGCCGTACGCATGGCATTTTCCTGCACCACGGCGTAGGCATCTTCGCGGGAGAGGTTCAGCTCGTCCAGCAGGAAGGTCAGCACTCGCTGGCTGTATACAAGGCCGCCGGTGGCGTCAATGTTCATTCTGACCTGAGCCTCGTCCACGGTGAGGCCCTTCAGAATTTTTGTCATGCTGCGGGCCATGAAGGCAGCAATGTTAAAGGCATCGGGCCAGATAACACGTTCAGTGGACGAGTGGCTGATGTCACGCTCATGCCACAGACCCACGTTCTCCATCCCCGTCAGAGCGTAACCACGCAGAAGGCGGGCCATGCCGCAAATGCGCTCACACTTGATGGGATTGCGCTTGTGAGGCATGGCGCTGGACCCCTTCTGCCCCACACCGAAGGGCTCAAACGCCTCCCGGACCTCCGTCCTCTGGAGATGACGGATCTCAAGGGCCATACGCTCCATCGCACAGCCAAACAGCGCCAGGGCGTTCAGCACCTCCGCATGACGGTCGCGCTGCAGAATCTGGTTGGACACCTTCGCCGGCGTCAGCCCAAGCAGCTCGCAAACGCGGGCCTCAAGCACAGGGGAACACATGGCATAGGTTCCCACCGCACCGGATATCTTGCCGCTGGAGATGTGCTGCCGCGCCAGAATCAGGCGTTCGCGGTCGCGCTCCAGTTCCGCGTGCCAGTTCAGAAACTTCAGCCCAAAGGACATGGGCTCAGCATGAATGCCATGCGTACGGCCAATGCAGGGCAAATCACGGTATCTCTGCGCTAAATCCACGACCACAGAGTCCATCTCATCCAAGGCCTTCATAATGATGTCCAGCGAGTCACGCAACATGATGGAGCTGGCCGTGTCCAGAATATCACTGCTCGTCATGCCAAGATGAAGATAACGGCCATTCTCTCCAACGTTTTCCGCCAGATTGCTGACGAATGCCACCACGTCATGCTGTGTCTTTTTCTCAATCTCCTGAACTCTCTCCACGCTGAAACGCGCGTTCTTCACGATGTCCTCCAGCGCATCCCCCGGAATGCGCCCAAGCTCACACCACGCTTTTGCCACAGCAATCTCAACGTCGAGCATCACTTTCAGGCGATTCTCCTCATCCCACAGCGCAGCAATATCTTTTTCCGTGTATCGTCCGATCATGTAAGCCTCTCCTGTTCTTCAGATTTTAATTAATCCTGCTTCAAAAATATTATACCTCAATGAAACGGCTGAGATGAGAGGGCAAAAGAAAAGACGGCGGAAGAACCTTCTCTTCCGCCGCTGATCCTTTCAAATCGTGGGGCAATATTCACTGAATCCTCACCCAGTCATGATGTTTGCCCCAGGGATTTTTCCTGCAGTTGCTCATCGGGGCCGGTTGTCTCGGCGATGACTGCTTGCGTCCGCACCAGCGGCACTGCCACGTAGCCGCCCATGCCGCGCCGGCCAAAGCGAGTATCAAAACGCACAGAGCTGTAATTTTTTTCATCACTCATGCCCCCTCCGTCAAAAAGCCAGAAACAGTCAGGATGACAGGCGGATTTTCTGTATTCTTTCAGCGTCAGTTTTGTGATAACTCAGTTCTTTTTGCCGTATTCTTCTCATCCAGCCACATTCTTCGCACCGCTGAGAGAAAATCATCATACACACCGCTTTTGAAATCCGGGAAGGTGTAATCAAAGCTCACCCATTTTCCGAAGCGCCAGCGCAGCGTCACTTCAGCGTATATACCGTCTCTCAGCCATATTCTGTGGGCATGGTCCTTTGTGGAGGCGAGGATGAGACGTGCTCCGTCTATATAGCCTGGGTCAATGTTGACACCCCTCAGGGGGCGTCCAACAAGCCGGGCGCTGGCCTCTTCCAATTCGTGCGACTGATGTTTCCAGTCCGCAAGGCCACCGGCGTCCACCAGAAAGGGGAAACAGACAAATCGGCGCAGCAGACACGGGGCAATATCCCGGTAATAATCCGTTTTATCAAAAGGAACAGGGCCGCTTACCAGGTCAGGTTCTCCCCACAGACGCGTCAGTTCCCTCAGGGTCCAGTCAAAAAGCTCCTCAGAGCTGGGTCCTCCGTCCTTCGGGTCGGGGTAGAGTATCCCCGCAATTCGCTTCACCAGGGGAGGCCGAACCCCAATCATTTTTTACCCCTTCCCCGTCCGGACTCTGACTCAAGGAAGTCTTCCGAAAAATCTTCTCTGCTCTGCCCAGCGGCCAGCAGGGCCATTGTCTGCGGCCCGATAGCCTTCAGCACCTCGTCCTCCTTTGCCGCCGTAACCGTTGTGGCCGGGGCATTATTACGCCGGCTGGCGCGTCTTCTGGACTTCGCTGACCTTTTCCTGGGCTCCTTAGGCTCTTTATCAGAGGAGGGATCCGGCCCATCCACACAGAAGTATCCCAGGAACCGCCCCTCCCATTCACAAGGCCAGGATCGGCTGCCCGACTGTGAATCAGCTCGGTGCCAGGTTTGTCCTCTCGCCTCGATCTCCGATACCCAAGTCCGCCCCACGGCAGCCCACCACGAAATATCCTGAGCTTCCACCAGATCTCCCGTACAGTCGTCAAGTACGAAAATATCAGGTTCAAGACGCCGGAAAGCCAGAAAGACCGGTTTTGCCCGTCCTTCAAGCTGGACGATAAACTCATCCTTATCAGGAAGTTCAGAGACCTTCAGACGCTCCAGTCCGGAGCCAAACATCAGGATTGCCGTGGGATTAAGTTTCATCCCGGCGCGCGTAATCATCGCGAAGGGAACAGGTGCCTCCCACCATTCGGGAAGTTCAGCCTCCTCAGGGTTCAGAGCACTGAGGAGAGGCAGAACACGAGTCCCGCTTCTCGTCACGACGAGAGCGTCCAGTTCCTCGTCCAGATTTTCAGCAGCGATGGGACGGAACAGCCCCCTCCCGGCCAGGGCCGGCATATCCTTCAGCGGCGTGTCAGTCTCCCCCTGTTCCACCAAAATCACCATCTGCTGCTTGGAGAAGATGAGAGGTTCTCCGCCATCCGGCAAATAGACACCATAGTCCAGCATCAAACTGTACAGGGCACGGAGGAATACCAGCAGGGAAGAGTCCCGAGACAGGGAGAGGAGCAGGTCCTCCTCGCCGGGAACGGGCTGTCGTCCTTCTTCAGCGGGATTCATCGAATCTCCCCCTCCATCAGGGCTTGGGCAAACTCCGCCGTGTCAAAGGGACTGAGGTCCTCCGGGGCCTCCCCCAGTCCAATATACCGGACAGGCACGCTCAGCCTTCGGGCAATGGAGAGCACCACACCTCCCTTGGCCGTGTTGTCATACTTAGTGAGGATCACCGACGACACAGGCAGCATGGCGTTGAAAGTCTCCGCCTGAGACACGGAATTCTGCCCAAGAACAGCATCCAGCACCAGAACGGTCTGCAGCCGTTCCTCTCCTGCCTCGCGCAGGAGCACGCGATGAATTTTGCGCAGCTCTTCCATTAAGTTATGTTTGTCGTGAAGACGTCCGGCAGTGTCAACAATCAGGAGGTCTGCACCCACGCTCCGGGCTGCCTGCCAGGCGTCGAACGCCACAGCAGCGGGGTCGCTGCCCTGCCCCTGGGCCACAACTCTCACGCCCGTCCGATCTCCCCAGATTCTGAGCTGTTCCACAGCAGCAGCACGGAATGTATCCGCCGCCGCCAGAATAACACTCTTCCCCTGCTGCTTGTATTGAAGAGCCAGTTTGCCGGCCGAGGTCGTCTTGCCGCTGCCGTTGACACCAATCATCAAAAGGACCTGAGGGGCGGGCGTGAGCGGGAAGGGCTGCCCCATTCCAGGCACCGCATTGAGTTCCGTCGTAATCTTTCCTACGAAGACCTCCCTCAGTTCCTCCGGCGACGCAATGCCCTGCTTCTTTGCCTCTTCCTTCAGGGAGGCAACGAGCTCCTCCGAGAGTTCGAGCCCCACATCTCCGGCAATCAGGCGATCTTCCAGTTCCTCCCAGAAAGCATCGTCGAACGCGTTGCCGGCAAACAGACGGGCAATGCCCCCGCTCCACCGCTCCTTGACGCCTTTCAGACCTTCTCTCAGGCGTGCGAAAAAGGCCATGAACTACTCCCCTCCCCTTCCATAGCTCCGGCCCGGTCCCTTCCGGCGCTTGTTATCGTCATAGCGGCGGCGCGACGAGGGACGCCCTCCTTCCATACGCGCCTCCCCAGGCAAAGGGCCTTTGCGCGTCTCCCGCCTGCCCTGAGACTTCCCACGACGGCGTGTCTCAGTCTCCTCGCTGACCTGATGTTCCCGACGTGCCAGGTGCTCCTCAAGGGTGATTTTCTCCTTGAGCATATTGTACCTTTCATTCCGTCGGGCTGAGTTTTTCTCCTGTCTCTCCGGCCGCTCAGCGCCCTGATGTTCCTGCCTGGAACGGGCAGCAATTCCCCTTCCTGCGTGGGGAGCAGCTGGTTCATCTCCCCACTCCTCCCCACGCAGAACCGCGTCACGGAAGTCGGAAAACTCCGCGATGGAAACCGGCACAACACGCCCGGACGGGAATCGGATCTGGACGTGTTCCGTCGCCAGATCCACACCTTCCAGCACATAGGTCCCCTGCTCTGTCCGTATTTTGGCACCAGGCCCCGGCAGATCCTTCCAGAGTTCGCTGTATACAGGGTGCTCGTAGGCCATGCAGCACATCAGCCGGCCACAGATGCCTGATATCTTCGTGGGGTTCAGGGCCAGTTTCTGCTCCTTGACCATGCGGATACAGATGGGGGTAAACTGATGAAGCCAATAGCTGCAGCAGCACGGCCGTCCGCAGGGAGAGATGCCCTCCACGACGCGGGCCTCGTCCCGGACACCCATCTGGCGCATCTCTATGCGTGTACGGAACTCCCTTGCCAGATCCCGGACATAGGCCCGGAAATCCACGCGCTGCTCTGATGTGAAGTAGAAGAAGAGCTTTTTCCGGTCCAACAGATACTCGACATCTACCAGTTTCATATTGAGGCTGTGGTCAAGAAGTATCTCCCGTGCGCGGAGAAGCACCTGCTCCTCGTCGCTGCGACACTGATACCACGTCTCAATGTCCTCCGCATCCGCATACCGGATAATCTCCACCTCCTGCAGCATAGGCTCCGGCCCGCGGTTCTGCTCCCCATCCCCCAGGCGGGCTGAACGGTATTTCTCCTCCTGCTCCGAAGAGAGAGATCCGCCAAGAAGCCCCATCTCCAGGCCACGCAGCGTATTCAACACCACCCAGCGAGAGGAATGGGCCACCTCCTGACTGGAAATCGCGCCGTCCTCATCCGCTACCCTGGCCAGGCCAATGTAACGCAGTTTACCGAATGTCGCCAAATAAATGCTCAAAAGGAAGTTCCTCCCTGAGTGCCAAAATCAAAAGATCACAGAGCATGGAGACAGACAGGTTCTTTGTTCCGGCAAGCAGGCGAAGCTGTTCCAGCCTATCCGCCTGCGGAAAATCACCCCGGGACAGTGCCCATGCCGCCCATCCCCCAAGTTCCGACGCCACCGTCAGGGCGTCTTTTGTCTTCGCCCCCTCAATCCAGGCCACCCATTCCGCGTCTTTCTCCGGCGGCGGCACCGCTTCCACCTCCAGGGGCACGGAGAGTGCCGTGAAGCGCGCCCTGCTCCTGAGTGTGGGGAGCAGGCCATCTCCCTCCAGCAGAAAGAGAATACAGGCGTGGGAAGGAGGTTCTTCCGCCAGCTTCAAAAGGCTGTTGGCCGCAGGCAACAACAAGCGATCCGCCGCCATCACTACCCCCAGCCGCCGGGGGGCGGAAACGGGTTTGAGGGCCAGCTCCTGCCCCAGCGTTCTGCACGCGGCGATATCCGGGGCCTTGTTGACCTCCCCCGCCACCAGCAGGTCGGGGTGTCCCGTTTCAACAGGTGAAGGGGCATCCGGCCCCACCTCCAGCGTCAGACGCGCCAGACGCTCCAGTAACGCAGGGTGCCACTCCAATGGAGCGGACACTGCACGGCAGTGGGGAATGCTCCCCATTTTGGACTCCCGCACTACACCCCGCCAGGCGGGCAACGGCTCAAAAGGCGCTACATCAGCAGCGAAATCAGGCACCCTTTGATCTCCTCCATCAGCGCCAGAGCCTTTGTGCGGTCACCCTCGTAGAGAAATGCTTCCTCCAGCTCTTCCATAGCGGTCTCCGCACGCTCAATCGTAACGTACATTTTCCGGTCGGTTTTGCGCCAGCGTAAATCACGCTTGATGCGAAAGCCCTGAGCAGCCCGCCGCAAAAGCTGCGTCAGCACAGCCCTGTACTCTGCAATCAGCTGAGCTCCCGGAAATACGGAGAGCCGCGCCGACACATCGTAGAGGTGGTCCAAAAGCGCCTCAATCTCCGACGCCTCCATCGCAGCATCGAAGGACATCGCCGCCGGGCCCACGGAGGTTGTGCTCAGGCTGTGATGACTGCCTCCTCCTCCGTATTCGACGCGGGACTGCGCCGCCGGGCCGCCAGTCCCTCCTCTTTTTATCTGTATCGGACTCAACTGGGTACCTCACAACAGGTTCTTCCGGAGAACAGAACCCGTTCCATCTCGCGCTGGATACAAAGAGCGACTTTTTCCTCCGTCCCCCCAGCGGGAACGGTGACAATACGCTCCGGGTGCGCCGCTGCCAACTCCGCGTAAGCGCCAGCCACACGCGACATTAAAGCAATCCCTCCGGTCTCGATACAATCCGCCTTTCCACGCCTCACAAGACGCTCTGCCGCCGCCTCCGGTGATATCTCCAGAAATATCGTCAGGTCAGGCTGCGGGAAACCGCAGAGTTCCATCAAACCTCTCACTTTCGCAGGATCCAGTCCCCGTCCCCCCACCTGATAGGCCCAAGTGGAATCTGAGTAGCGCTCGCAAAGGACAATCCGCCCCGCCTCAAGAGCCGGCCATATCACGGAGGCCAGATGCCCGCTGCGGTCCGCCAGAAAAATCAGGAGTTCCGTTTCCGCATCGGCTATCTCCCCATTCAGCACCAGAGAGCGCAGGGTTTTTCCGCCCTGCCAGCCACCGGGTTCGAAGGTTCTCTCCACGTCCCAGCCATGCTCCCGAAGCCAGCAGAACAAACGGCCGGCCTGCACACTCTTGCCGCAGCCGTCAATGCCCTCCAGCGTGATAAAAGTCCCCCGCCTTGCCGTCATCGTCATTTCTTTGCCTCGTCCGATTCAACGGTCACCAGGCGTTTCATCATTCCGTCCACGAAACGGTCCGCCCGGTAGACGCACAGCGTCCCCTCTTTAATGCGTCGCTCCTTCGTCTGGCTCAGGTACTCCTTCTCCTCAGGCAGGAGGTCAGCCTCCGGATTGGAATCGTTCTCTGAGCGATCCTGATTATGGGTGTTTTTGTCTTCCTTATTGGCGGCCTTCTTAAGAGCCTCGGCGATGGCGTCGCTGACCAGTTCAAGGAACAGCTCGTTGTTCGCGTCCAGCGCACCAATCTCCTGCAGCATTCGGTCCAGACTGTCGATGGACTTCCAGCCTCCATCAATGGCGAGCTGCGGCAAAGAATGGATCCCCCCGCCCCGGACGATGAGCTCACACAGTCCTGAAGTGCCCTCCGGCGCCTTCAGTTTAAAATCGCGGACAACAGGCCTGCCGCGCCAGGGACGCATTGTCACCGTTACCGTGAACTCTTCTCCGGCCTTCACTTTGGCAGGAGCCTTTACATCTTCAATAATCAGTGCGCGCGGTTCCTCTGTGGCCTCCACCTCAAGCCGGAAGCCCAGCGGCATTTTGTCCTCAAAGGGCTGCGTGAGAAAGGCACTCATAATCTGGACGGGCTGCTTCAGCGCAACGGCTTCAGCATTCTCCTCCGAGAAGAAGACGTCGTTCCTCGTCCAGCCGTTGCGAATCCCCTTACCCTCAATGCGCAGGGTAACAGTCATGGTGCCCTGGCCCTTACGGCCCCACAGTTCCTCGACAAGCCCCGTGCAGATTCCCTCCAGCAGTTTTGAGCTCAGCCAGGCGTCCGACACGACCCGGAAACTTCGCTCATCCCGGGTGCCCCGGTCCCGGTCCCTGAAGACGAGCGTCACAGGAATGGAGGGCGCGAAAAATCCCGTCCTGCCGCCAATCCCCGCCTCACGGTCCTGAGTGACAGTTCCAATGAGGGATCTGGGGCTGGCCAGTTTGAATGGGAAGGCCTGACTGCTGACCGTCTCATGAATGACGGCGCGGGCCGCTGGATAACCGCTCCGTCCTCTCTTGAGGAAAGAATGTCCAAAGGCCAGAAAGCGCCCGTCCTTTGAGGTGGCCGTCACGGTCCCCGTCGCCGCCACCTCAACATCCCCCCACGCCAAAAGCGCTGCTACGGCCTCTCCCGGCCGGAATCGCCCCGGCTCCACAGGCAGGTATCCTCCCTGCGCGGGCGCATCGATCACCTCGACGCCCAAGGCCCGTGAAAGGAACTCTGCCGACACCCCAGACACTGTGATGGGCGCAGCGGCAGCATTCCTTCCCAGGGGACTTCCACCCCCCTCATTCTCAGCGGCAAAGACTCCGCACATATCAGCGATGGGCGTCACCAGAGTCAGGGAATGGTCGCTGAACTCCCAGCCCCTCCCCACGGCCCCGGCCAGTTTTCCCCGGACGTAGACAGGCGATCCGCTCATGCCACGGGCCAGCCCGACAGCCCGGCCGCGCGCGTCCCTGAAGGGCAGGATACGAACGAGAATAAAATCCCGGATTTCACCCCGGGAGGGAAGGTTCCCCTGGGGAATGACACCGACAACCTCTACAGGGACGCGTTCAGGTTCCGTTCCGCGCAAAACCGTGAGCATATAGCCCCTGTCCCCGACTCTGAGGCTTCCCGCCGGGATTGTAGGCTGATCAGGGACAAAGGGACCGGCTGCTGCCGTGGAAGAAGACAGCCCGCCGCAGAGCAGGCACAAAAACATGAGCGTCGTACAAAGGAAGCGCCGCCCTCCAGGCATAATCAACATTCCCCCTTCGCGTGGGCACGAAGGTACTCCATAATAAAGTCTTCGATATCACCGTCGAGCACAGCCTGAATGTTGCCCTTCTCGAAGTTCGTCCGGTGGTCCTTCACCAGCGTGTAAGGGTGCAGAACGTAGGATCTTATCTGACTTCCCCAGGTACTTTCCTTCTTGTCCCCCACAACGGAGGCAATCTGGTCCTGACGCTCCTGGAGGGCAAGTTCATAGAGGCGGCTTTTCAGCACGTGCATTGCCACCTGGCGGTTCATGTGCTGAGAACGCTCGTTCTGACAACTCACGACAATCCCCGTGGGAAGATGAGTGATACGGACAGCGGAGTCCGTCCGGTTGACATACTGCCCACCCGCTCCGCTGGCCCGGAAGGTGTCAATTTTCAGGTCCTCTGGCCGCACATCCACATCAACATCATCCGGGAATTCAGGCGAGACAAGGACCGATGCGAAACTGGTATGACGGCGGTGAGCAGAGTCGAAGGGAGAAATGCGAACCAGACGGTGGACCCCCCGCTCTGCCTTCAGAAAGCCGTAAGCGTGGTCCCCCTCCATCATTACGGTAGCGCTCTTAATGCCTGCCTCCTCGTCGTTTGTAGCCTCCAATACCGTAGCTTTCAGGCCCTCCCGCTCCGCATAGCGCAAATACATCCGCAGCAGCATTTCCGCCCAGTCCTGAGAATCCAGCCCGCCGGAGCCGGCATGGACCGTCAGGATGGCGTTGGCAGTGTCATACTCCTCATTCAGCAGCAACAGCAGGCTGGTATGCTCCAGCGAGCGGCGCAGATCCCCGGCGCGCCGCTCAAATTCCCCCTGCAAATCGGCATCCTGTGCATCGGACAGCATCTCCACAAGCACGGTCAAGTCATCGACCTCAGCACACACATGCCGCCAGGCATCGAGCCGGGAGTTCACGACCGAGAGATCCTTTAAAACCTCCTCATGGCCTTCTGAGTTCCAGAAATCCGCCTCCGCACTCCGTGCTGTAAGCTCCTTCGATTTTTCCTCCAGCGCGGGCAGGTCAAAGACTGTCCTGCAGCTCCTGCTTCAGGACGCGCAGTTCCTCCAATATGGTTATATTCGCGGTGAACATCTCACACGATTCCCCCCTGAGGGATAATCCCTCACAATTTCCAGCTATATTATAACAGTGTGGGAGCTCTCAAAGGGCCCCCCCCATTATTTTTCAAACCTCCTCAGACGAAATTTAAATTCATCTCCGTAAGAAAGGTGTCCGCGCCGGCTCAGATTTGGCGAGAGACTTTTTGATATATAATATTGAAAGAAGTTCCGAAAGGTAAGAGGAAGGGAAAAATTTCAATGAAAAAAATCGGCTCTTTGCTGGTGCTTCTGTTTTTTGTGCTGTGCGGGGCTTCATGGGGGGTAAACCCCAATGACGCCTCAGGCTTTGTTGACCTCGAAGAAGCGGTGCCGGACGCAATGCTGGAGATCCGCTATTACTCGGACTACAACTTCGTCGGAGAGAGAATCGACGGCTATGAAGAGCCTTGTGCCTTACTGACAAAAGAGGCCGCTGAAGCCCTGAAGGCCGTCAGCGACGAACTCATTGCCAGGGGATACCGTCTGAAAATCTACGATGCCTATCGTCCCCAGCGGGCCGTCACATATTTTGTGAGGTGGGCGAAGGATTTGGATGACATCCGTATGAAACCTTTTTTTTATCCTGAGCTGGACAAGTCCGTCCTGTTCTCAAAGGGGTATATCAGCAGAAAATCCGGGCACAGCCGCGGCAGCACCATTGACCTGACACTGTTCGACATAAAAGGCAAAAAAGATGTTGACATGGGAGGGACTTTCGATTATTTTGGTCGCAGGTCTCACTGGAATTATAAAGGGCTCACCCGGGAACAAACCGCAAACCGCATCCTTTTGCGCAAGGCAATGACGTCCCACGGGTTCAAGCCCATATCCACCGAGTGGTGGCACTTTACGCTGAAGAACGAGCCCTATCCCCGCACGTACTTTGATTTTCCTGTGAGGAGATTAAAAGGCGGCAAGGCCGTTCTTCGGAAAGGAAGGAATCATTGATGAAAAAGATTTTGCGTGTCCTATGGGGCGTGTCCGTTTTTTCCGTTCTGCTGTGCAGTGTCGTGTTGGCAGCAGCCCCATCTCCAGGCTGGGTCGCTGATCTCAAAGCAGTGAAAGATGCGGAGCAGATTGTCATCGTGAGCGGGACAAAGGGATCCAATGCGGATTTCTCGATGCATGAAAAGGACGAGGACGGGCAGTGGCATCAGGTTCTCTCCGCCCAGGCTTACATCGGTAAAAAAGGTTGGGGGAAGAAAAGAGAGGGGGATGGAAAGACCCCGGTGGGCGTCTTCCGCTTTACAATGGCCTTTGGGATTAAAGCCGATCCCGGCTGCCCTATGGGGTACACACAGGTTGACGATACACACTACTGGAACGGGGATTCCAACTCACCACGCTACAACCAATTCGTCTCCACGCGGGACGGAGACAAGTTCAGCAGGAAGTCCAGCGAACACATTGTTGATTACACCCTGGCCTACCCTTACGTCCTGAATATCAGCTATAACGAGGAAGGAACGCCCAACCGCGGCTCCGCAATTTTTCTGCACTGCTACACCAGGAACCACTACACAGCAGGTTGCGTCGCTATCCCGGAGAAAGTCATGATTGAGGTTTTGAAGCGCGTGAAGGATAACTGCGTCGTTGTGATGGATCAGGGCAAAAATATCCGGAGGTATTAAATCACCAGAGGCTGCCATTAAAGAAAGGGAATGTCATGAAAAAAATCATCACGGACGAGGGGCTGTTTAACGTTGCCGATACATTGGATAAACTCATCAACGTAGATATCCCAGCGCGGGGATCCATCGGAGTATTGTTTGAGGCGGCCAGAAAGCAATCAGAGGGAGGAACAAAACCACTGTGCCTTGCCGCTGTTGAGTTGTTGCAAAGAGCCATCAAGCCAGGAAATTATGTTTTTATTACAACAGGATGGGCTGAGCAGCCTGTCAATATTCCCGATAAAAGTGAAACGGACGGCCCGGCCGGAGCCGCAGCTATCGCCCGCGCCATCCGCCTGACCTTGGGCGGACTACCCATCATCCTCACTGATGATTATCTGGTTGAGGGGATGAGGCACGTGATGATCGCCGCTGGATTTCATGTGACAACACCGGATCGGCTTCCCGACTCTCTCTCCACGGAACTGGGCTTCGCGTGTTGTCCCACCCTTGCAATCCTTGGTCTGCCCGCCGAACTCGAAGAGGATCGCCGCATGGAGACCGATCTCCTGGAACGCTATAACCCCGCCTGCTGCATCAGCATTGAGCGGGGCGGCATGAACAGGCATGGGCGCATCCATGGCATGGGAGGCTGTGATTTTTCGGCCAATCAGGCTAAAATGGATTTCCTTTTCATGGGGTCAAAGGAGCGGGGTATCCCCACCATTGGCATTGGCGATGGCGGCAATGAAATTGGTATGGCCAACATTGAGGAAACAATCCGCCAGAAGGTTCGTTACGGGAACCGGTGCAAATGTCCCTGTCAATCGGGAATTATCCCTGACGCAGTGGGGGTGGACGTCCTTGTGACGGCCACCATCTCCAACTGGGGAGGATACGCCATCGCTTCCCTGCTTGCACTTGCTGAAGGGAAGCTTGAGGCCCTCTGCAGCGAGGAATTGGAATTACGGGTCCTCAATTCCTACCTCCTTGCTGAGTTCCATGACACCATCAGTGCCTGCGTGGCCCCCAGCGCTGATGGCTGTGAAGCTGCTGTCCAGCTGGCGCTGATCACACTGATACGTAAAAGTATTTTTATGGGAATCAGCCATTTTCCCGTTCTTGGATGAGGAGTGGGCAGTCCATGGATTTTACAGAGATGAAAGAGATACTGTACAGACTTCTAATCCAGGGCGGCTCCTGGCTGACGATTCTGAAGGGACTGTGGGCAACAGTGCAGATATCCGTTCTGTCTATCCTCCTTGGAACAGTTCTGGGGGCGGGGGTATGTATGCTGCGAATGTCGCGGTTTAAACCCATTCGCGGACTGGCGGCGGCCTACATCGTTGTTCTGCGGGGCTCACCGGTGCTGATGCTGTTGATGTTGATGTACTACGGTATCTTTGCCCGAAGCAGTCTAAGCGCGGAAACAATTGCGATCATCACCTTCTCTCTGAACGTGGCCGCGCATGTTGCGGAACTTTTACGTGCTTCTATCGCCGCAACCGACCGGGGGCAGGTGGAGGCCGCCCGTACGCTGGGCTTCTCCGCCTGGGAGGCGTTTTGCATGGTGACACTGCCGCAGGTGGTGAGGATTGCCAAACCTGTTTATCAGTCCACGGTCATTAACCTGATTCAGTGGACCAGCGTTGTGGGTTACGTGTCCATTACCGACCTGACACGCGTCATCAATAATATCGCGTCAAGAACAATGCAGCCGATGATGACAATTCTCATTGGAATGTTGATTTATCTCGCGCTGGCATATTTCGTTCACAGCCTGTTCGCTCTTTCGGACACAATACAAAGGTACAGAGAGGGAGCTGCTTCATGAGCCTTATTGAAGTTAAAAATCTGTGCAAGTCCTTTGGGTCATTGTGCGTTCTGAAAGACGTTAATCTCTCCGTGGAGGAAGGAGAGCGCATCGCCATCGTCGGTGGCTCCGGCTGCGGGAAGAGCGTCTTTCTCCGATGCATTGAGCTTCTGGAAAAACCGGACAGAGGACAGATATTCGTCGATGGAGAGGAAATCACGGCCAGGGGCGCAGACGTGAACAGGATACGGCGCAAGATGGGAATGGTTTATCAGAGATTTTGTTTGTTTTCACACATGAATGTGATAGACAACCTTTGCCTTGCCCCGGTCAGGCTCCTTGGAATGTCGAGGGCAGACGCAGAGGAGAGGGCAAGGGAGTGGCTGTCCATGGTCGGTCTGATATCCAAATCTCACGCCATGCCCTCTATCTTGTCCGGCGGTCAGCAGCAGCGTATTGCCATCTGCCGGTGCCTCATGATGCAGCCCAAAGTCCTGCTGCTGGACGAGCCCACAAGCGCTCTGGACCCCACCATGGTGGGCGAGGTCCTCGCCATGATCCGTATGCTGACAAAGCGGGACATGACCATGCTGATCGTCACCCATGAAATGAATTTTGCCCGCGATGTGGCAACCCGGGCACTGTTCTTTGCGGACGGCGGAATCTACGAGGAAGGCACACCGGAGGAGATTTTCGACCATCCGCGCAGGGAGAAGACCGCCGCATTTATCCACAGGCTGAAGTACTTTAACTACATTATTGATCGACGCGATTTTGACCTGATGAGGATGCAGGGAGGCATTCATCTTTTCGCCGAGAAGTATGGCATCCAGTCAAAGCTCGCTTACCGGCTTCAGCTCTGCTGCGAGGAACTTGTCTATGAAATGATTGCCGGATGTTACGGGAACGCCGAACAGGTGAATATTGTCATCGACGTATCCTACGCTGAATCCGCCGACTCTGTCGTTATCTCGGTCAGCAGCGGAGGCAGGGAGTTTAATCCATTTCTCCATATCGATGAGGACAAGGAGAACGTGCACCTGGGGATAACCATGCTGAAGAAAATCGCCCAAAGGATGGAATATCGGTATGCCAACGGGAAAAATCACTTGGAGGTTGCCTTTGCTGGATAAGTCAAAGGAGCTTTAAACGACAGACTACGGGGAGTGGGCAGACCATCGAACCGGATCAGATACGCAGAGCGTTTCTGATCCACTTCAAGGATAATTCCTTCTCCAAAGGTTCGATGTGCTACCCTCTCCCCTGACGAAAAGATTTTGGCTGTATCTCCATTTTCAAGCCAGCTGTTGCTGAAAGCAATATATTCTTTTGCATCTGTAACAAGGTTCTCCTTAGGCCGTTGAACGAAATCAAGGAGTTTTTCATCAATATCCAACAAAAAACGCGAAGGATAACGGGGGGAGCCGTCCAGGTTTCGCCCCTCAGCTTCTGACAGGTATAATCCTTTTTTAGCTCTCGTCATGGCGACAAATGCCAGACGCCGTTCCTCCTCCATTCCCTCGAATGTGCGCGTCTTGCGCGACGGAAAAATCCCCTCATTCATGGCACAAAGGAAGACATAGGGGAATTCCAGACCCTTCGCGGCATGAACAGTCATAAGTTTTACTTTGTCCCTTGTGTCATCAGCATCCGCTCCGGTGAAGAGAGCCACATGCGCAAGGTAATCTGAAAGTGCAGTCTCCTCTCCACAGGCCGCTTCGTATGCATGGATGGACTGTTTCAGTTCCGCCAGGTTATCCAGCCGGTTTTGGGCCCCCTCTGTGCGGAGCATCTTTTCATAGCCGCTGGCATCCAGTACTTCCTCCAATAGTTCCGAAATAGACCGGGATTCGCTGTCCTTCATGAGATCCTCTATGAGCGTAATAAACTGCACAGCACGCGTCCCTTTGAAGTTGTCCTGTTCAAAGGTGAGGGTCAGAGCCTCCCACAAAGTACAGTTGTTTTGGGTGGCGTATTCATGGAGAAATTTCATGCGCCGCTCCCCCATGTTGCGTCGGGGGACGTTGACGATACGAGCAAAGGACAGATCATCCCGATATGCAATCATACGCAGATAGGCCAGTGCATCGCGAACTTCCCGTCTTTCAAAGAAAGGAACACCGCTGTAAATCGTGTAAGGAATTTTTTCTTTAATGAAAACGTCCTCAATCGTCCGCGTGATATAATGCGCTCGGTAAAGAACGCTGATGTCCCTGTACTCTGCTCCGCTTTTGTGGAGTCTCTCAATTTCTGAACTGATCCATGACGCCTCATTCTCAGAATTATTGGCATGATAATAAAGAACCGCTCTCCCATCAGATAAAGCTGGTATCAGTGATTTTTTCATTCGAATACTGTTTTTGCTGATGAGGGAGTTGGCTGCTGCTATGATTTGAGGTGTGGATCGATAGTTCTTCATCATCGAGAGGGTTTTCACCTGTGGAAAAGCTTTGTTGAAGTTCAAAAAATATCGGACATCTGCACCGCGCCATGTATAGATGGTCTGGTCAGGGTCACCGACAATAAATAAATTTTTGTGATAACAACATAATATCTCCATTAACTTATATTGCAGATTGTCTATGTCCTGGAACTCATCAATCATGATGTACTCCAAACGACGCTGCCACTTCAGCCGTAAAGCTTCATCTGTATCAAAGATATACAGTGTGAGTATAATAAGATCGTTGTAATCCAAACTGAAACATTTCTTTTCCTGATAAAGATAACCATAGAAAATGATATCCTGAGGATCAACAGCCTTTTCGTATTTCTGGCGCAAAGGGTCCAGTGACATGGCTGTAAAATTCCGGTAATAATCCGTCTCGGTTATTGTCTTGCGAATCTCTATCATATCCCTCGCTTTGGAAAAGCTCATGTGGCGCAGCGTCAGCCCCCGCTCTTCGTAGATGATCCCCAGCATGGCATCTATGTCCGTGTTGTCCAGCACCATGAAAGTCTTTGGGTATTGGATAATATGCGACTCCTCCTGAAGGACAGAGAGGCAAAAACCATGAAATGTGTTGATATATCCTGAGTCATTATCTCCTATCAGGTTATGAATACGGCGTTGCATCTCCCCCGCAGATTTGTTGGAAAAAGTGACGCAGAGAATATTCCCAGGCAGGATGCCCAGCTCATTCACTAGCCAGGCAAATCGGCGGGACAACGCGCGAGTTTTGCCGGAACCTGCTCCAGCCGCCACACGGATAAACCCCTCTGTGGAGGTTACCGCCTCACGCTGTTCGTTATTCAGCCCCTCAAGGATGTTCACCTGCATCATCATGCCGCCTCTCCTCACCAGGTATAAAGCTCATCATGGGGCACACTGGCTAAAAGATGTTGTAAAAACGTCATAGTCTGTCCCGATTGTTTACTCTCATAAAATAAAACACATCTCAAATGCGGTCCCTTGTCTTCGCCCTGAAATCATAACGCTGTGCATGAATCTGTACTCTCCGCTTCTATAATTGTTGTAAAAACAATATTAATACCCAAGCCCCTATACTATCAAAACTGCACAGTGTTAATATTTGCGTTATATCATTCCTCAGCGAGTGTGTATTTTTCGTTCTCTAATCATCCAGCTGTTGGATATACTGACAATGGGATGCAGAAGCTATCTGCCGAAGGACGGCCAGGCGCATTGCTCATTTAATGTTGTCAGGGAAACGCAGGAACCCACGGCAGGCCCCCGCGTTTCCCTTTGACACCACTTCTCACCGTTGTTGCCTTATGGCAACTGGAAAAAGACACACGTCATTTTGCTGCCGGAAGATCGTCGATGAAGCCCTGAAGAGTTTCCCTGGTAATGTGCTGCATGACGACAATATGTGAGAGGTCTCCACCCAGCCGTTCATCGTAATCCGGAGCCAGCGCGTATTTTGCCACAACCTCACGTGGCGGGCGCTTGAAATACACTGTATTGGAGAGCGGCTGCTCCAGCCATGCCGGCCAGCCCTTCGCGTCCAGTTTCGCCTTGAGCCAGACCGCATTCTCCAGAATTTGCTCTGCCTGCTCCACGAAGCCCTTCTCTCCCACGTGATGAATGAGCCACCACAGCTTCAGGGGCGCAGCGGCGGAGCGGGAGCAGTTGATCATGGGCATGCTGCCGTTCAGATAGGTGACCTGATAGGGGTTCTGATTCTCCATGACTTCCTTCGTCGTCAGGAAAAAGCCCGCCGGTTCGTCCATGCCAAAGAACTTGTGGCCGCTGATCGCAATGGAGTCAAAGGGCTGAACCCTTCGGTTCACAGCATCCCGGTACTTTGTGTAAGGCAGGTAGCCGCCAAACAGAGCGGCATCCACATGGCGGTAAACAGCAATGGGGGAATGTTTCTCCAGGACAGCGTTCAAAGCTTCCTGATTATCGACACCACCCTTAAACGTCGTTCCCATGGCGTAAACCATCAGCGCCGGGCGGCCCGGCACCAGTACCTTCTCCAGCTCCTCCGGAATCATGCAGCCGTGCACATCGGCAGGGACGAGCCTCAGTTCAAGATTTTGGAGATCCGCCAGCCGCATATTTGAATAATGTGCAGCATCGGACACATAGACGATGGGCTTCTGCTGCGTCTTCTTCTCCAGATACTTCGAACCAAAATAAATTCCATGGTCATTTCCGTCCGTGCCGCTGAAGGTAACGATACCCCACAGGTTATCCTTGTCGAAGCCGTAAAGCGGGCCAAAGAACTCGATGACCTCGCGTTCAAAATCCAGGGTGTTCGGATAGTCCTCCTCTGAGTGGAACGGATCCCCGGCGTTATTAACCATAGCGGAGTAGACCCCGCTGTCGATATACCAGCGGTAAAAATCACCCAGCTGGATGTCATGATTCACAGGGTAGCCCAGCATATGCGCCTTCCGCTCTCTGATACTGGAAGCGAGACGTTCCAGGCTCGCCGGTTCCCGGAGATTTTTCGCCTCCACAATCCCACAGGCCACCAGCAGAACTGCCGCTGCAGCCATCAGAGTCAGATACTTCAGCTTAAAAAAACCCAACCTTCCATGTTTCATGCTATCCCCTCCTAATAAAGGAAGTCTCAAAGTGACTGAAATTTCGCCAAGTTGAATTTAATGCCGTATTAATCTTACCTCTTCCCACTTCTCAGGACAAGTTGCTTGACAAAAACAAATTGGCCCCGCTGTTATGCTCAAACTCGGGTTGCAGCTTATTTACCCTGAGTGCTTCACCACTTACGGCTTTGGTTTCCTGGGAAAACCCCTATCCTGGCGAAGCCTTTCAATCTTATAGGTTAATATACATCAACGTTTTATATCTGCTTTTCTGACAGCTTGAACCTCGCAGCGTCATATCCTCGAATATGCTGACAAAAGAGATGTTTGACAGCAGCCATTTGATGTGAACAATAAATCCGGACCCCCACAGACAGGAGGTCCGGATCCGTTACGTGTCCTAAAGAGCCAGCCTCTTAAACTTAAAGGAAAAGTCCCCTCAGCTCCACGGCCTCAGCAACACGCTGAATGGCAGCCATCGTCGCAGCGCGGCGCATTTTGATCTTCTTGGCTTCGGCGTAGTCCCAGACACGCTTGAAGTTTTCCTTCATGATATGAATCAGGCGGTTGTTGTACTCCTCCTCCGTCCAGAAGAAGCCCTGAAGGTTCTGAGCCCACTCGAAGTAGGAACCGATGACCCCACCGGAATTCGCCAGAAAGTCCGGCACGATCTGGACACCAGCGTCATTGAGGATACTGTCTCCCTCCGGAGTGATGGGACCATTTGCTCCCTCAACGATGAACTTCGCCCTGACCTTGCCTGCTGTGTCCTTATTGATAACACCGTCGCGTGCGCAGGGGAACAGGAAGTCGCAGTCCGCGAACAGAGCATCCTCGATCTTCTCGCAGCCTGTCTTCTCAAAGCCATTCAAAAGACGCTTGGGATCTTTTTTGATTGTCTCGAAGGCTGCAGCAATGTCGAGGCCCTTGGCCGAGTAATAGGAACCGGTGATGTCACTGATGGCGACGACCTTCACACCGGCATCATGCAGAGTCTTTGCTGTGAAGCTGCCCACGTTGCCGAAGCCCTGAATAGCTGCGCGCACCTGAGAGGGATCCTTGCTCAGCTTCTTCATGAACTCCAGGCCGCAGGTGGCGACACCACGCCCCGTGGCCTCGTTGCGCCCCCTGGAGCCCCAGTAGGAGATAGGCTTGCCGGTGAAGATACCGGGCTCAATCTGGCCGCGCATCTTGCCGATGGTGTCCATGAGCCATACCATTTCCTGACCGCCCGTGTTCATATCAGGCGCAGGAACGTCCGTCCATGTGCCGACGGAGGAAGCGATGCGAGCCCCAAAAGCACGGGTCATGCGCTCCTTCTCCTTCTTGGACATTGAGAGGGGATCGCAGGCAATGCCCCCCTTGCCGCCGCCATAGGGGATACCGGCCAGAGAACACTTCCACGTCATGAGCATGGCCAGCGCCTCACACTCATCGATGTCCACCGCCTGATCATAGCGAAGCCCGCCCTTGGACGGCCCCAGGGCTGTGGAGTGCTGCACGCGGTAGCCCTTGAACACCTGAAGAGAACCGTCGTCCATCTCCACGGGGACGGAGACCTCAAGCCTCCGCTCAGAGTGGCTCAGGATAGCAATCAGTTTCTCGTCAAGCCCCATCTCATCGGCCGCGCCATAGAACTCCTGCAGCGCCGTGTCCAGGAGTACATTTGTAACTTTTCTGCGCGCCATTCCAGAACTAGCAGCCACAAAAAACACCTCCATATTAGATTGAGTTAACATTTGAGAAAAGAGTTCCTAAGCACCCCCGCCCCAGCGGAGCTATGCTTATATTAAATAAAGGATAACATAAAATTGAAAAAAAAGGAGAAAAAACATCTTCAAAACTAGATTTAATATTCTGACTCATCTTCTCCTTTATCCTCTATCTCATCAAATTCCAGCTCTGGCTCCTCCTCCCCTGCCAGGAAAATTACCTTCTGCTCGGCATCCTTCAACAGCTTTTCGCTCTCCCGCATGAGGCCAATCCCCTCCTCAAAGACGCCCAGCGCTTCGTCAAGAGGCATGGGATCCGATTCCAGACGCTTCAGTATTTCATCCAGACGCTCCAGGTTTTCGCCAAACGACATGTTCCATCCCCCCTTCCCTTAAGGGGCCGAAGCCCGTCAAAAAATTTTCATTATTATCTCATTATAGTCTTTTCAAAGGAAGATAATGTGGTAAAATTTGAGAGTTGAATTGCAGCGGGCAGGCAGGGGGACCTCCTGTGCGCTTAAAGTTCCGATGAAACAGGAGGAAATGAACATGTCTAAAGTTTGTCAGTTCTGTGGACGGGGTCCCGTTACAGGGAACGCGGTGAGCCATTCCAACCGTCATACCCGCCGCCGTTGGCTCATCAACCTTCAGAGCGTACGCGTCGATGCGGGCGACGGCACCACGTTTAAAGTGCGTGTGTGCACAAAATGCCTGAAGTCCGGCTTCGTCAAGAGAGCCACCGCCTCCGTGGAAGCGTAGCGGAAAAAACAGCACATGAAGGAACCCTCCGGGGTTCCTTTTTTTTCTGCAGTTCAGTATTGGAAGAACCGGGGAGCAGTACAAAAACTGCTCCCGGATGAGGAATGCCCCTGTACCCTGCGGGTATCAGGCCTGGATGTTCATGGAACCACCCATGCCCATTGACTGCAAAAGCTGGGACATCGTGTCCTGCTGGAGCTCCATGACGTTCTTAGCCATAGAGGTCTGCACTGCTGACGCCACGCGGGCCGAGGCCATATCCATGGAATACCGCGCGATATCTCCAGTGATATCCATTACCTGTCACCTCCTTCGCGCAGAATGGTTTAATTATATATCGGATATAAGTCCCCGCAACATAAGGAAGACTGAGAGGATTTCAAACAGGTTCCGGAGGAGCGCCGGCTGGGCATACAGCCGCAGTAATTCTGGCGATAAAGTCCCAGCTCCCGTTCCAACGCCCCTCTTTCGGCCTCCGGCCACCTTCCCCCCAAGGGGGAAAGGCTAAAGGCGTCCCTGACGGGCCGCTGGACTCTCCCTCCCCAGAAGGCTGGGCATACAGCCACAGTAATTCTGCCGATAAAGTCCCAGCTCCTTTGAGGCCCTGATTGAGCGCAGGAACCCGTTCTTTTTTCTCCAAATGCGCGGCTCCCAGGTCAAACTGTTCTCTTCAGCGATTCGCTCTCCAATGGATGTAATGCGCGCTGCGTCCTTATGCGGGCTGATTGTCAGGCTCGTGCAGAGGTGAGAGCATCCCAGACGAATCGCCGCTCTCGCCGCAGCTTCAAGCTGAAGCTCAAAGCACGCCGTACAGCGGGCCCCTCCCTCCGGTTCCTCCATCAACCCAAGACGGAGCATATGACTGAGCCAGACATCCGGTGCGTAAGGAGCTTCCTCAACCGGAAGACCGTTGTGATAATCCATCAGCTTATGCAGCGCCCCGAGCCGAAGACGGTACTCCTCCACGGGCTGGATGTTTGAACCATAGAAGAAGCCCGCGACCTGCCAGCCCTCTGCCGTCAGGTCCTCCACAGGGACCGTCGCATCCGGTGCACAACAAATATGAAGCATAAGAGCAGATTTTTGCACCATGCCCACCTCCTCAGAACACACCTGAAACTCAAAAAAGAGGACCTTCTCAGGTCCCCCTCTTCTCTTCTTAATAAATTGGTCGGGACGAGAGGATTCGAACCTCCGACCCCCTGCACCCCATGCAGATGCGCTAGCCAGACTGCGCTACGTCCCGAACAAAAGATATTGTATCGCATTTTCCGAAAAGGTCAATAGCCCCCTGCTCCGTGGTACAATAATTTTTGTAAGGCCGCGAGGCGGCGAAAGGGGCTGAGGATATGCAGGCGGCAGGAAACTCCCCGCAGGGGAGCTCTTCCAATATGGTGAGGCACGCGTTGCTGATGATGGCGGGAACGTTCCTGAGCCGAATCCTTGGGCTGGTTCGGGAGATTGTTGTCGCAGCATTCTTCGGCGCAACGCGAAGCATGGACGCCTTCAATGTTGCCTACACCCTGGCCAACCTGTCCCGTCAGCTTCTGGCAGAAGGGGCATTATCTGCCGCCTTTGTGCCTGTTTTCTCCCAGGCGCTCCAGCGCAAAAGATCTCATGCCCTCACACTGGCGCGGGGAGCAATGACCGTCCTTCTTATCGTTTCTCTGGCCGTGGTTCTGCTGGGCATTCTGTGCGCTCCCCTGCTGACCCGTCTCATCGCCCCCGGGTTCGATACAAAAACAGCAGCTCTTGCATCCAGCCTGACACGCTGGATGTTTCCCTTTTTAATCCTTATCTCCCTCGCCGCACTGATGATGGGAGAATTAAACAGCCTTGGATCTTTCTTTGTCCCGGCCCTGGCTCCGGCCTTCAGCAACCTGACTTTTATCCTCACAGCCCCATTCTTCGCTGCTCACTGGGGTGTTTATGGTCTGGCCCTCTCTGTGCTCTGCGGGGGGGGCATGCACTTTTTCACACAGTGGCTCTGGAGCGCCCGCATAGGAGCCACGCTCTACCCCACACGGCCCGATCTCCGGGACCCGGATTTACGGAAGATAATGGCGCTGTTTCTGCCCTACGCTGCGGGGCTTTCGCTGAACCAGGTCAATCCGGTCGTCAGCCGGATGCTGGGCTCATTTCTTCAGGAGGGCAGCATCTCCGTCCTGAACTATTCCAATCGTATTCTGCAGCTTCCCCTGGGGCTTTTCGTTATCGCCATCTCTCAGGCCGTTCTGCCGCAGCTCTCCCGTTCATCGGAAACAGAGGAGTTCACAGCTACCCTGCGCCAGGCACTCCGCTTTGCACTCTTCATTGTCCTGCCCGCCTCGCTGGGGCTCATCCTTATTTCCACACCCTTTGTTCACCTGATCTTCGTCCGGGGGGAATTCAGCCAATGGGCCTGGGAGGCCACGTCTTCCTGTCTGGCCCTTGGGATGCTGGGACTGCCTGGGATGGCCTGCTCCACCGTCGCCATGCGGGCTCTCTACGCGCTCTCCATGCCGCGGGAGGCATTCAGGACGACGCTCTTCAGCGTCAGCGCCACGGCACTGTTTTCACTGCTCCTGATGATTCCCATGGGTTACAACGGACTTGCACTCGCCCCCAGCATCTCCTTTACCTTGTCCGGGCTCCTTGGACTTCATTACATCCGCAAAAAATTAAGCCGTCCCCTCAAAATCCTCACCCTTTCCTGGGCATGGGATATGCTGACAGCCATCATCGCACTTTACGTCGTGGTGGAGGCATGGCACTTCTTCCTGCCCTACAATCCCGGGGCTGCGCTGACAGTACGCATCGGGTGGTGTCTGGGAGTCATTATCCTCAGTATTGCAGTTTACGGCGGTACGACATGGATCCGTGGCTTCAGCGAGTGGGAATGGATCCGGCAGGCATTCTCAAGAAAGGAAGATAAAAAATGAAAAACATTAGAAAAGGTTTTAGAGGCCTTGCGGCTGGAATATTTCTGATCCTGTTGCTCACAGGGGCACTTCAGGCAGCGGCAGCTCCGGCAGGAACCGGACCCGGGACCTCAAAAGCCTGGCAGCAGACGCTGGACGAGCGAACGGGACTGATGTGGGTCGACGCACAGATCCTGGGTAAGATGGTTCTGAACGCCCGCGCCCGCCTCACTTTCACGTGGCTGCCCCGTTCTCTCCTGAAACGTCTGGAAAAGGACCCGCAGGTTGATGAATGGGTCGTCAACGGTCTGAGCTACTATCACACCATCGTCGGGGATACGCAGCAGAAAGTGAAAGGCCGGGACATCATGGCCCTGAATTACCGCACGGAGAAAAGCTGGACCTTTGATCCGGTAAAACTTACCTTTGGGGATTATCAGGTGAAGAAGGAGGACCTGTTGGGACATAAGGACTTCCTCGTCATTGGGGATCTTCCCTCCGGCACGGAAGGAACACTGTACCTCTGCGTGCCGACGCTGAAGCCGGGGCAGACACTTCCCATCACCCTTGGCCCGGACGCTGTCGAAATGATTCTCCCCAAACGGTGATTGGCCAGCGGAGAAAAAAATCCTCCACTGAAGGAAAAACATTCATATAAGAAGGAGCAGGTCAGGACAATGGAGAAACTGGCGGAAAAACGCGAACAGCTTTACGAGGGTAAAGCCAAGAAGGTTTATGCGACGGACAAGCCGGGGTTTTACATCGTCTCGTACAAGGATGACGCCACCGCCTTTAACGGTGAGAAGCGCGGTACCATCACAGGAAAGGGCGTCGTGAATAACCGAATGAGCAACATCATTTTTCAAATGATGGAGGCCAACGGCGTCGAGACCCACTTTGTAAAAGAACTGAGCGACCGGGAGACACTGGTGAAGGCCGTTAAAATCGTCCCGCTGGAGATTATCATCCGCAACGTAGCGGCGGGGTCCTTCTCCAAGCGCTACGGCGTACCGGAGGGACAGGAGCTGAAGTGCCCCACGCTGGAGTTCTCCCTCAAGGACGACGCACTGAACGACCCGCTCATCAATGACTCGCATATTCTGGCGCTGGGCGTGGCTACGGAGGAGGAACTGAAGGCTATTCGTGATATGGCCTATAAGGTCAATGAGCTCCTGAAGTCATATTTCCTGAAGATTGGCGTGAAACTCATCGACTTTAAGATTGAGGCCGGACGTTATGAGGGGCGAATTATTCTGGCGGACGAGATTTCGCCGGATACCTGCCGCCTCTGGGACGCTAAAACAAACGAGAAGCTGGACAAGGACCGCTTCCGCCGCGACATGGGCGGTGTGGAAGAAGCCTATCAGGAAATGTTTAAGAGGGTGTCCCAGTGAGCGCAAACATCCTTGAAAGCGATTCGCTGCACGAGGAATGCGGCGTCATCGGCGTCTACCGGGAGTCGATGGACGCCGCAACGAGCGTCTACTATGGCCTCTACGCGCTCCAGCATCGTGGACAGGAGAGCTCGGGAATCGCGGCCAACAACGGCGGGAGCATCTCGCTGCGGAAGAAGCTCGGTCTGGTGAGCGAGGTCTTTCACGGCAGCCATACCCTGTCAGGCCTGAACGGAAACATCGCCATCGGCCACGTGCGCTACTCCACTGCCGGGGAGGGCGACGTCCGCGCCGCACAGCCATTGGTGGCACGCTGCAAGCTGGGGGACGTGTCCCTGGCCCACAACGGCAACCTGGTCAACTCGGAGAGCATTCAGGATATGCTGTCGGACTCCGGTGTTATCTTCCAGACGACATCGGACTCCGAATCCATTCTGAATCTCATTTGCCAGCATGGCAACACCCGCGGCATTGAGGCCGGAATCCACGCGGCCATGGGGCTGATGAAGGGAGCCTATGTTCTTATCATCACCGTGGGGGACCAACTCATCGGCGTGCGGGATCCCTATGGGTTCCACCCTCTCTGCATCGGGAAATTATCCGATGGCTGGGTGCTGGCGTCAGAGAGCTGCGCTCTGGAGGCACTGGATGCGGAATTTGTACGCGATGTGACCCCCGGTGAAATCGTGATTATCAACAAGGACGGTTTGCGGAGCATTGAACCCGCCCATTGGTGCCGAAAGAGCCTCTGCGTGTTTGAGCTGGTGTACTTCGCGCGGCCGGACAGCGTGGTGGATGGCGTGAGCGTCTACGACTTCCGTCGGCGCTGTGGGGCACTTCTGGCAAAACAGAGCGGAGTCGAGGCTGACATGGTGATGGCGGTGCCGGACTCCGGCATTCCGGCCGCAATCGGCTACGCCGAGACATCGGGCATTCCTTACGGCGAAGGGCTCATCAAGAACAAATATATCGGCCGGACCTTCATCCAGCCCACCCAGGAGATGCGCGAAGACGCCGTGCGCATCAAACTCTCCACCATCCGCCAGAACATTGAGGGCAAGCGCCTGGTGGTGGTGGATGACTCCATCGTGCGCGGCACCACCTGCCGCCGCATTGTGGGACATCTGAGGGACGCCGGCGCGAAAGAGGTCCACGTCTGCTCTGCATCGCCCGCTGTGCGTTATTCCTGCTACTTCGGCATTGACACGCCCTACCGGGAAAAACTCATCGCCGTGCAGAAGGAACACGATGAGATTCGCGAGTACCTTGGAGCGGACACCCTGACCTATCTGAGCATGGAAAATCTGGCCTCCGTCTGCGAAGGCAGGGACTGTTACTGCAAAGCGTGTTTTGACGGAAATTATCCAATGGAGGTCCCCGCCACAGCGCGGCCATCCGGCTTCGTCAAAGAAGGAAGATGAACGTCGCTGAAGCAGGGTAAGGTTCCTGAGCTGGCAGGGAATAAACCTGCCTTTGAAAAAGTATTCTTTTCTTCCGTCGGTGGGGTAAAATAAAGAGGAAAAGGTTTGGAGGAGAGGTGAGGGCTCTTGGACGATATTGCCGACGGGAAGTCTGTCTCTGGATGGGGAGGAATCCCCTATGGGGGACGACTGGGAATTTATGCGGCAAGCCGCCTGACTGCGCGGATCCCCGGTTTGATTTTTCGTGAACAACGCGGCGGAGACACAGGGCTGAACGCCCATCTGGAAGTTGTGGAGGAATACCCCAAGATGGGCAAAATGGTGGGGCTCCAGGTCCGTTCAGACAACGGCGGGGAGGTCGAGCGCACTGCGCGCGGCTATGTTTGCCGTGGGGAGATGGCCCACGTCGCCTATTGGCTTCAGCACTCTCTGCCGGTGATTGTCATGATTTATGAGCAGAGACAGGATCATTTGCTTTGGGAGTCGGTGAGCCCGGAGACGATTGAGATATCGGGACAGCATTGGGAACTTCTTGTCCCCTTCGATCAGGTTTACGGAGAGGAGGCCATTGATCGTATCGCTGATCTTTCCTGCTACAGCCCCTATCTGGCCCGGCTGGCCCTGGACCGGCCGTGGATGCAGATTATTGATATGGGCCGGGGCATCCTGCTGGAGATGGACGAATGGCTGAATCAACCCTCAGAGAGGGGAAGTCTGAGACTTTCCGTTCTGGGCGAGAATGGAGAAACGGAGTCAGTTTATGAGTGGCCCTTTCAGACGAACCCGGATATGCCGCATATCTTTCGTCTGGCGTCGCTTTTCCCCTGGGCCAACATTGAGACGGATTCCGCCTTCTACCGCGAGAAGATGGGAGACGACGTGCTCCCCCACTCCATCTTGCCCTGGACGGTGGAGGCAGGGGAGATTGCGCGCTTTCGGCTTCGACTCTCGCTGAACGATCTGGGACGCTCCTTTCTGACGACAGAGCAATTTCTGCGGCGGGGAGAGTTTCCAATAATGGAGCTATCTGGCGGTTTTGGCCCGGAGTATGAGAAGGGACTTAAATTTCAGCTTTATAGGAAGCAGTGAAGCGTTTTTCCATCGTTTTTATTTTTGAGGGAGGTGTGTGTTGTTGGCGAAACAGTTTAAGGTCGATGTCAACGGCGCGTGGTGCAAGGGATGTTCCCTCTGCATCGGGGTCTGTCCAAAATCTGTGTTGGATTTGACAGACCGGCTGAAGGCAGAGGCGGCCCGGCAGAAAGACTGCATTGGCTGCCGCCAGTGTGAGAACATCTGTCCGGATCTCGCCATCACGGTGAAGGAGGTTGAGGCAAATGGCTGAGGCAAAGAACGTCGCGTTCTGGCAGGGAAACACGGCTATGGCGCACGGTGCTCTGGCCGCAGGATGCAATTTCTTTGGGGGCTATCCCATCACGCCTTCAACGGAGATTGCTGAGGTCATGGCCGAAGAACTGCCCAAGAAGGGCGGGCACTTCATGCAGATGGAGGATGAGATTGGCGGCATCGCGGCAGCCATCGGAGCGTCCATCGCAGGAGCGAAGGCTCTGACAGCAACCTCCGGCCCCGGGTTCTCCCTGAAGCAGGAAAATCTTGGCCTGGCATACATTGCGGAGATTCCCATCGTTGTCGTCGATGTCATGCGCGGAGGCCCCTCCACGGGAACTCCAACGAAGATATCTCAGGGCGACGTGATGCAGGCCAGGTGGGGGACGCACGGCGACCACGCCACCATCTGTTACTCCCCTTCGTCCGTTCAGGAGTGCTATGATCTGGCGATTAAGGCGTTCAACAATGCCGAAAGGTTCCGCCAGCCCGTTCTCATCCTGGGAGACGAGGTTGTTGGCCATATGCGCGAGAAGGTCGTCACTCAGGACCCGGCGAAGCTGAAGCTCGTCAACCGCGTGAAACCCAGCGTCAAGCCGGAGGAATTCACCCCTTATAAGCCGAACCCCGCGACGGGCGTTCCGGAGATGGCGGCTTTCGGGGATGGGTACTCCTGGCATGTGACGGGCCTGACAACCAACGAGTGGGGGTTCCCCACCAACGACAACGCGGAGATTGAGAAGAAGAACCTCCGCCTGCTAAGCAAGGTCGATCGCGCCCGGGACGAGATTGTCGAGTTCGAGGCGGAGAGCATGGAGGGAGCCAGCGTCGTCATCGTAGCCTATGGCAGCGTGGGACGCTCTGCACTGCGCGCCGTGCGCGACGCCCGCAAGGAGGGTATTGCTGCGGGCTTCTTCCGCCCCATCACCCTGTGGCCCTTCCCGGACAAAGAACTCCTGAAGGCCGCGCAGGGTGCAAAAACCATCATTGTTCCAGAACTGAACTGCGGCCAGATGGTGCTCGAAGTGGAACGCGCCTTCAAGGGACACAGTGATGTCCAGCCGCTGAACCTGGTGAACGGGGAGCTGTTCAAGCCCTCCGAGATACTGAAGAAAATCAAGGAGGTGGCCTGAAATGCCGAGCCCTGAGGTTATGAAGTGGGTGCGGACGCGCTTCATGCCGCACATCTGGTGCCCCGGCTGCGGGCACGGCGTCATTATGCACTCCCTGATCCGTGCGCTGGTATCGCTGGATGCTGATCCCAAGAGCACAGTGGTCGCGTCGGGTATCGGGTGCTCCAGCCGCATGGCGGGCTACATCAACGCCTGCACGCTGCACTCAACCCACGGACGGTCCCTGGCCTTCGCCACAGGGATAAAAATGCACAAGCCGGAGCTGACCGTTGTGAACGTCATGGGCGATGGGGACTGCACGGCCATTGGCGGCAACCACTTCATCCATGCCTGCCGCCGCAATATCGACATCACCGCCATTGTCATGAACAACAATATCTATGGTATGACGGGCGGCCAGGCGAGCCCCACAACGCCCTTTGGCGCCTTTGCCACGACTACGCCCTACGGCGCGATTGACCCCACCTTCGACATCTGCAAGCTGGCGGAGGGGGCCGGCGCTTCCTATGTGGCGCGGACAACCATCGCCAACCCCAGGCAGGCAGAGCAGTTCATCGCCAACGGAATCAAGAACAAGGGCTTCTCAGTGATTGAGATTGTAACTCACTGCCACACTCAGTTTGGCCGTAAGAACAATCGCCGTCTGCCCATCGAGAATTACAAGTTCTTCCGGGAGAACTCCATCCCGCTGGCCGTTGCCAAAGAAAAGACCCCGGAGGAGCTCGCGGGGAAGATTATCTGCGGCGAATTTGTGACGAGGGACAAGCCTGAGTACACGGCGCAGTACCAGAAGTTTGTTATTGACAAGGCGCAGGGAAAGGGGGAGTAGGCGTCATGGCTGAACGTTTTGAGATTCGTATTGCCGGTTCCGGTGGACAGGGTGTCATTCTCGCCACGGAGCTTATCGGTCAGGCCATCACGTATCATGAGGAGGGTCTCTATGTCGTGCAGTCCCAGGCCTACGGGCCGGAGGCACGCGGCGGCAAGTCCAAGGCGGAGGTCGTCATCTCCCGCGAGCCCATTGACTACCCCAAGGTCATTGCCCCAAGTCTTCAGATTATCCTGACTCAGGCGGCGGCGGATGAGTTCGCGCCGGATACGCTGCCCGGCGGACGTATTGTCTGCGATGACTTCTTCGTGACGGAAATTCCCGGCATGAATACAAGCTGCGGAGCGACAGAGCACGAGCAGCATATCGATGCGCGCATCTACTCGTTGCCCATCGTGCGGACGGCGCGGGACAAACTGGGCCGTGAGATTGTCACCAACATGGTGGCGCTGGGCTGCGTGGGCCGTGTGCTGGAGCTTGAGAAGCTCGCAAACCCGGACTCACTGCGTAAGGTTATTGCGGCGCACTTCCCGGTACAGAAGATTGCGGATCTGAACATCGCTGCTTTCAACGCGGGATACGACGAATTCAAAAACAGCCCCATGCCGGACTGAGAACTGCATTAATAAAAGAACGAGGGCCTGCGGGCCCTCGTTCTTTTATCCCTTATCGCGGGCAGGAGCCCTGAGGGTTCCGCTCGTCCATCCCATCTCCAGTTATGGAGTTATAGACAACTACGCCACCCAGTGCAACATTCCCTCTTCCAGGTCCACACGGAACTCGTCCTCAGCCTCCTCCGGTCCCTCAACAGTCCCCAAGCGGCTTCGACGGCGACGATTCTCTCCCTGTCCGCCCTGTCCCTGCTGGCGATCTCCGTTGTTCTGCTGGACATCCACCGTGAACTGCGTCACCTGAACCCCTTGCTGTTCCAGCGTCATCCGAAGCTGGGATATCTGGTCCTGCACAAGCTGGCGAACCTGCTCACTCGATACCCGGACGGAGGCCTCCACACCGCTTGTGCTGGAAGTGAGCTCAACCGATATCCGCCCCAGTGCCGGAGGATCAACAATGACGTTTGCCCTGCGAACCCCGTCGGCACGGACAAAGCGAACAACGTTCACCAGCCCGTCACGCAGCATTTCAGCCCGCGGAGCATAGGCCGTGTCAGGCGTGTTCGGCCTCAGGCTCATTGGAGCCGCAGCTGCCCCTGTGCGGCGGCTGCTCAGTATCCCCTCAAAGAAACTCTGGAAACTGGTTCCTCCCCCACTTTCAGGCCTCTCCGCCTGATTTGACGCTCTGTCTTCAGCGGCGGAGTCACTCCCGGCAGTACGGCGAAGCCCCGCCTGCTGCTGTCCGCGGTTGCTCTGATTTCCCGCGTTTCCAGTGCTTCCATCCCTGCCGTCGGCACCACTGGACTGTGGGTCCTCACCGACACGCTGAACAGCAGATTCAGGGGCTGGATTGTCTTCCGTCCGGGGCGCAACAGGTTCCTGAGGACGCTGAGCATTGGACTCATGGACAGGCTGGGCTGTTCCCTTCCCCTGATCGGCTCCCTCTGTATGCCCCTCCTTGCGATCCGACATGGAAAAGGGTTCCTTCTCCGGGGTGGATAACACATCCAAAGCTTGTTTCAATTCCTCCGGATTTTTATTCACCTGCCCCGGGACAGAGAACGCTATATCTTCCTCATGCGGGTCCTCTTCATGATCACTCTGCCGAATATTCTGGGGTCCTGACTGCGGGACAGCGCCCAAGGCTGACAAGGCACGCGCCGCCTCGTCTGCAGCGGGCTCATTATCCTCATCATCGGGCAGTTTCCCGTCCTCTGGCTTTTCCTGAGATTTTATCCC
>JAILIX010000048.1 GCA_024695065.1 Fretibacterium sp.
AACTGGGGATTATGGATGCCGCCAACGGCCGCCCCTGGCTCGGCGGGGACCTCGCCTGGCTGAAGGCCGCCGCCTCCGGGAAGGGGAAGAAAGGGAAAACCGTTGAGATCATCCAGTTTCAGGTCTCCCGCGGGGCCGGCAAGGACGCCGGGGCTCTCTTTATCAGCACGGACGGCGAGAACTGGTGGCTGATTCCTGAGATCACGGGGTCCGCCCGAAAGGCTCTTTACAAGCGCTGGAGCATAAAGAATCAGCCGGAGCTCCACGCCCCCGCCGGGGCGCCGGGCATGGAGGAACGGTTCCGGGCCTCGCCGGTCGGCCTGCCGGAGGATATCCACATCGGCGCGGACAGCGAAGACCTCTCCATTGGGATGGGCAACGTAAACCTCAACCCCATCCCCCGGGTGAAGAACGACTGAGGTTTTCAGCATCGCGGTTCCGGGCCTCGCCGGCCGGCCGGCCGGAGGATATCCACATCGGCGCGGACAGCGAAGACCTCTCCATCGGGATGGGCAACGTGAACCTCAACCCCGCGAAGCGGGCTTCCTGTCGGCCCGGCGGCCCACAAAGCGGGCTTCCCACAGAGTGGGCTTCCCGGCGGCCCAGCGGCCCGTCCCCCGTGTGAAGAACGACTGAATCCAATAGCTCAGGAGGTTTTTTAGTATGGCGGTTCTGGTCTGCGGAGGGGCCGGTTATATCGGCTCCCACAACGTGAAGGCGCTTCTCGCCAGGGGCGTGGAGGTGGTGGTGCTGGACAATCTCTGGACGGGGCACCGCGCCTCTGTGCCGGAGGGCGTGAAGTTCTTTGAGGGGGACGTCCGGGACGGCGCCCTTCTGGACAAAATCATGGAGGAGCACTCCATTGAGGCGGTCATTCATTTCTGCGCCTGCTCCCTGGTGGGCGAGAGCATGGACAAGCCCCTGCTCTACTTCAACAACAACGTGGGGGGAATGCAGTCCCTGCTGGAGGCCATGCAGCGCCGGGGCGTGGACAAGATCGTCTTTTCCTCCTCCGCGGCGGTCTACGGGGAGCCGAAGCGCGTCCCCATCCTTGAGGACGACGAGACGAACCCCACGAACCCCTACGGGGAGAGCAAGCGCATGATGGAGCGCATGATGCACTGGGTCAGCCGGAAGCACGGCATACGCTACGTCTCCCTGCGGTACTTCAACGTGGCCGGCGCGTACCGGGACGGGAGCATTGGCGAGGATCACCGCTGCGAGACGCACCTTGTGCCCCTCATTCTTCAGGTGCCCCTCGGCAGGCGGGACCATGTCACGGTCTACGGCAACGACTACCCCACGAAGGACGGGACCTGCATCCGGGACTACGTTCACATTGAGGACCTTGCGGAGGCGCACCTTCTGGCCCTGAAGTACCTGCGGGAGGGCGGGGAGAGCCAGATTTTCAACCTGGGCAGCGGCGACGGCTACTCCGTGATGGAGATGGTGGAAGCGGCCAGGGAGGCCACGGAGCACGATATCCCCATTGAGATGGGGGAGCGGCGCGCCGGGGACCCGGCCCGTCTTGTGGCGGACAGCACCCGGGCCCGCACGGTCCTGAAGTGGCAGCCTCAGGTCACCTCGATGAAGGAGATCATCGCCTCGGCCTGGCGCTGGCACAGGTCGCACCCCAACGGGTACGGAGACTGAGATGGGCGCTGTCTATCAGATTTACGGGCAGGACGCCCACGCCATGACCCAGGCGCTGCTGGAGGCCTCAGACGCCATTAAGCTGGTCCCGCCGGGGGGCTCCGTGGCGCTGAAGCCCAATCTTGTGATTGCGGGGGACCCGGAGAGCGGGGCCACGACCCACGCCGGAGTGCTGAGCGGCGCGGTGGAGTACTTCCGGAAGCACGGGGTGAAGGACATCAGCATTATTGAGGGCAGCTGGGTGGGCGACGAGACGATGCGGGCCATGAGGCGCGCCGGATATGACGCCGTGTGTGAGAGGTACTCCGTCCCCTTCTTTGACCTGAAGAAGGACAGGACCCGGGAAATTGACACGGCCGCCGGGCCCGTTTCCGTCTGCTGCCGCGCGCTGGACGCGGGGCTGCTGGTCAATCTGCCGGTGCTGAAGGGGCACTGCCAGACGGTGATGACCTGCGCCCTGAAAAACCTGAAGGGCTGCCTGCCGGACCGGGAGAAGCGCCGGTTTCACTCCATGGGGCTGACCCGCCCCATCGCGGCCCTCGGCGCGGCGATGAAGCCCCGGCTGACCCTTGTGGACAGTCTGTGCGGCGATCTGGATTTCGAGGAGGGCGGGAACCCCGTCCGGACCAACCGGATGTACCTCGGCACGGACGCGGTTCAGCTGGACGCCTACGGCTGCAGGCTGATGGGGCTCTCTCTGGACCGGGTGCCCTACATCGCGCTGGCGGAGCAGTACGGCGGCGGCAGCACGCAGATCCGGGAGGAGGACATCGTCAGCCTCAATGAGCCGGACGCGGATTCGGTTTCCAGCCCCAGGCCCTCCGGCACCGTGGCGAATCTGACGCGGCGCGTCCGTCAGGACCGGGCCTGCTCCGCGTGTTTCGCCGCTCTGGTGCGGGCTCTCCACGCCACGGGGCGGGGCGGAAGGCAGGATATCTTCATCGGTCAGGGGTGGCGCGGCAAAAAAATCAGCGGCCTGGGCGTAGGCAACTGCTGCCGTGGCGCAAGCCGCTGTGTTCCGGGTTGTCCTCCCGCCGCGGTGGATATCGCGGAGGAGCTGATTTAAGCTTTAATTCAGCGCTTCCGGCGCCCCAGCGCCGTCAGGGGAAGCAGAAGCAGCACCAGAGAGCCCGCGGCAAGGGCGGAACAGCCGCTGCTGCTGCTGCTGTCGCTGCTCCCGGCGGCGGCCGTCAGGGCCATGGAAGTCACGGGCCTCGTTATTTCAAAAGACCTGAGCTGCTTAACTTCCTCGTCCTCCACCCTGAAGATTGCGATTCTGTTCGATGCCGCCAGCACGACGAGCTTGTTGCTGTCGTCCCATGCCAGCCTGAAGAAGGAGCCGGAGCCGAGATCGCCGGAGATGGCCGTGAATGTGTTGTCCTGCTTCCAGCGGTAGAGGGCATTCGTGGTGACATCATTCGAGACGTTATGGCTCACAAAGTAAAGCCCGTTGTCGCCGTCGCTGCAGAGGGTGGGAACTTCCCCGTACTGGTCGCCGCTGACGTCGGCGCTGATCAGGCTGCTGACGGCCCCCCTGTTCAGCAGGTCGATCCCGCCCTTCCCCCCGTTTCCGAGGTAGGCAATGGCGATCCGGCCGTCGCTCAGGAAGGTCATTTCTGAGGCGTTGGGGCTCGCGTCGGTGCCGCCGAAACCCTGTACCTTATCGGAGATCTGCCCGTCCATCCAGACGACCCGGCTGGCAAGGCCGGTATCCCCGCTCTGAACGCTGAAAAGCCCGAACACCGAACTGCCGGACAGGACATCCACGCCCCGGGCTGTGCCGTTTGAGGGGGTATAGGTGTATTTATTGCCCGTCGCGGTGAAGGTGGACGTGGCATACTCCACAATGCTGCCATTGCCCCAGGAGGCGGTGTAGAGGCTCCTGCCGTTCCCTGAGTTGGTCGCGCCGTGGAGGTTGGTCGTCCCGGTGAGGACGCAGTCGGTGGATGAGGTCCAGGTCCCGGGGGTGTAGACGGCAGCCGTATCATTGCTGTCAGCGGAGCGGTGCGTCAGCAGCACGCGCGTCCCTCCATCCACGCCGAAGGCGGAGACGTCCAGGCTGGTTCCCAGGCCGGACACGACCGTCACGGGGCTGTCGATGCTCTCCGCGCTCCGGATGACGATTGTTCCCAGGGTCCCGGCGGTCCCGTTTTCCGTCGTGTAAAAGACGTCGGCGGCCGCGGTTCCCCCCGCAAACAGGGCGCACAGAAGCGCCGCCGCAGACACAAGGAAAGATTTTCTCATTGCGATAACCTCCATTTAACCATTCAAGAAGGCGGTTGCCCTCTCCTTCACCCGCTTGCCGTCCGCGCGGCCCGCCACCTTGCCCATCAGGGCCTTCATCAGTTTGCCCATGTCCCGGGGCGAGGCGGCTCCGGCCTCCTTCGCGGCCTCCGCCACCAGCGCGTCCAGCGCCGCGTCGTCCAGCTGGGCGGGAAGGTAAGGCTCCAGCACCGCGGTCTCCGCCAGCTCGGCCTTCGCCCGGTCCTCCGCGCCGCCGGCCTGATACTGCTCCGCGGCCTCCCTGCGCTGTTTGATGAGCCGGCGGATCAGGGACTGGGTGTCCTCATCCGTGATCTCATAGCTCCGGCCCTTGTCCGCCTGGAACTTCTGAAGCTCCGCCTTCAGCATCCGCAGGGTGGAGAGCCGGGGCTCCTCCCGCGCCTTCATGGCCGCGGTCAGGTCCGCCGCAATCTGCTCGGTCAGTTTCATACGCCATTCCTCCTGATAAAAAATGGGGGCCTGGGCCCCCATCCATAATTAGCAATTAGCCTATGTTCCTGCGCCTCATACTCTTGCGCTTGCGGGCCGCCTCAGCGCGCTTGATCTTCTTGGCATCGCTGGGCTTCTCGTAATGCTCACGCTTACGCGCCTCACGAAGAGTTCCCACTTTTGCGACCTCGCGCTTAAAGCGGCGAAGGGTCTCCTCAAGAGGTTCCCCCTCTTTGCGGGTGACAGTCGTCATCGTAAATTCCCTCCCTTCACTCTTCGGCTAACCCGGAGGCCAGCCAAGGTTGCGCCCCGAAAGAAGATGAAGGTGAAGGTGGGGTACGGACTGACCGCCCTGAATCCCTGTGTTGATGACCATGCGGTAGCCCTCTTCCTCAAGGCCCAGCTTACGGGCAACTTCAACAGCGCAGCCAACCAGAACGCTCCACACTGAAGAATCCGATACTTCCACCGATGAGGCAATATGCCTTTTTGGAATCACGAGAAGATGCGTGGGCGCCTGGGGAGCAACGTCACGAAATACCGCCACATTTTCGTCCTGGTAGACAAAATCCGTGGGTATCTCGCCATTGGCAATCTTACAGAAAATGCAGTCTTCCATTATCTGCTCCCCTCTCCTGATGTATTTTATACCAAAAGTTCAGAAGTGACAACAGGTCTCCACTTCATTTTAATGAGTCTGTCATAGACTGCGCGGCCACCACTCCGCTGGCCGCCGCCTGGATGATGCCGCGGCTGACTCCGGCCCCGTCCCCGGCCATCCAGAGCCCCTCCACAGAGGGCACGGCAAGGGAGCTCTTCAGCTCCAGACGCAGGGAGTAAAGCTTGATCTCCACACCGTAAAGCAGCGTGTCCCCGTGGTTCACTCCCGGCAGGATCTCGCCCAGCGCGTCCAGGAACTCCACAATGTCGATCACATACCGGTGCGGCAGCACAAGGCTCAGGTCGCCGGGCTCCGCCGCCGCCGTCGGCTCCACCATCCCCCTCCGGATGCGGGAGGCGTTGGAGCGCCGCCCCGTCCGCAGGTCCGCCAGACGCTGCACCAGAAGGCCGCCCCCCGCCAGCATGTTCGCCAGCCTTGCCACATGGGTGGCATAGCCGATGGGGTCCCTGAAGGGCTCGGTGAAGTTCTTCGTCACAAGGACGGCAAAGTTCGTGTTGTTGGACTTCTGATTTTTAAGGCTGTGGCCGTTGACGGTCACAAGGTCGTGGGACCGGTTGTACTCCGGCACGACAAAGCCCGACGGGTTCATGCAGAAGGTGCGGCACCTGTCGTCGAAGGTCGGGGTGTTGTAGAGGGTCTTCACCTCGTAAAACTCGCGGGTCAGCGTTTCGCACACGCTGTCGGGGACCTCAACCCGCACGCCGATGTCCACCGGCATGGAAGCGATGGGGAGCTGCAGACGCCCGATCAGCCCCTCCAGCCACGAGGCCCCCTCCCGGCCGGGGGCGGCAAGGACACAGCGCGCCCGGACCTCCGAGCCGTCCTGAAAACGAAGCCCCACAGCCCGCTGATTCTCAATCAGGATGTCCTCCACCATGGCGTTCATGCGGATATCACAGCGGGGGGCGAGGTCCTCATACATGGCGTTCAGCACCTCGCGGGAAGCGTCCGTCCCGATGTGGCGGATGCGCGCCGGCAGAACCCGGAGCCCCTTTCTGGCCCCCACGCGGATAATCTCGCGGGCAAATTCCCCGTCCGCCTCATAACAGTGGGGGTCCGCGCCAAACCTCACAAAGGCCGCGTCCACGCTGGCGATCATATCCTTCAGAGCCCCGCACCCGATATATTCCTCCAGGTTGCCGCCAAAGCCCGTGGTCAGCGTCAGCTTCCCGTCCGAGGCCGACCCCGCCCCGCCCCAGCCGGACACAATGGCGCAGGAGGGACAGTTCAGGCATTTCTTCACCTTCCCCGCCACGATGGGGCACTGGCGGTCGCGGATCAGACGGCCTTTGTCGGCAATAAAGACCTTTTTCCCGTTTTTGACGAGCTCCATGGCGGCAAAAATACCCGCCGGCCCCGCCCCCACAACAGCAGCATCATAAATCATCAGGCCCGTTCCTCCGTTCCGGAGTGCGTAAGCTGGCCCGTCTGGCCAGATCCCCCAGCCAGCCCCGCTCCGGCAACCGCCGCGTCATATTTCATTCTGCCCGTTCCTCCGTTCCGGCCTCCGCGAGGCAACTGTGCCTCGCTCCGGCACAGCCGACCGGGCCAACGCCGCCCTCCGTTCCGGAGTGCGTAAGCTGGCCCGTCTGGCCGAATCTCTCAGGGAAGAAGGCCCTCACGTCATCCAGAAACCTGTCAACGCGCTCCGGCGTGCGGATGAAGGCGGGATCCGCCAGATCCAGCTCCAGCACGTTGGGGATATCGATTTCCGTCCTCACAAAGTCCAGGAAGGGCATATAGGCATCGTAAAGCAGACGCCAGTACTCCGTGCCCGCGTCAATCTCGTCCTGACGGCCGCGGCTTTTAATGCGCCGCAGGATCTCCTCAAACGGGCAGCGCACCAGAACAAGCAGCTTCGGCGCTTTGATGTAGCGCAGCAGGGAATCGTACAGCGTGAGGTAGCAGCCAAACTGGCTGTCTTTAAAGTAGCCCTGCCTGTAGTAGAGCGTCGCGTAAACCTTGTCTCCAAAGACGCTGCGGTCAAGAATGTAGTCGTTTTCTTCCGAGGCGCAGAGGTACTGGCCGAAGCGCGTCACCAGGAAGTTGAGCTGCATGGGAAAGGCCCACTTCCGGTCATGGTGGAAGCGGCCCAGCAGGTCGTTCGGGTCCCGGAATTCCTCCGGCATTACCTTGAACCCCAGACGTTCGGACAGCAGATTGACGATGGTCGATTTGCCGCTGGCTGTCATTCCCTCAACGATGATCTGAATCAATTTATCTCATCCTCCTGATGCAAAACTTCGGTTATTCCGGCCGGCAGGGCGCCGCGTTCCCCCGGCGGTGCCCCGGCCGCTGCTTCCGCCTCACGCCAGAACCGTGCGGTTTCCTCCGCACCGCCGGGCCGCCGCCATCGCGTCAAAGGCCGCCCCCACCAGGCCGGAGACGTCCATATCCTCACGGAGCTCCGCCACCCCGGCACTCAGGGATATGGGGATATCCCCGCTGAAGGCTCCTCCGTGGGCCATGTCCCGCAGCACATTGGCCAGCGTCCGCGCCGAGGCTCCGGACCGGGACGTCAGGATCGCGAACTCATCCCCGCCCCAGCGGCCGATGACCTCCCCGCCGGAGCGCACGTCCCCGCCCCTTTCCTCTGTCACCCTCTTCAGCGCGGCCGGAAGGGCCTTCATCACACAGTCCGCCACGGCGTATCCCTGTGTCTCGTTCATTCTGCGGAGACCATCCACGTCGAACAGGATCAGGCTGAGAGGCGTTCTGTCCCGGAAGGCGCTCTCCACCCGGCGGCCCATCAGACGCTCCATCCCCTGGCGGTTCAGGACCCCCGTGGCGTAGTCCACAGAGGTGACGCGCTCCAGCTGTTCCTGAGCCCGGCACAGGGCGGTCCTGTCCCGGAAGGTCAGCATCACGGCGGGAAGCCCCGCCCACTCCACGGGCTGAAGACGGACCTCCAGACGCAGCACCTCCCCCTCCGGGCTGGTGAGGCGGCACTCCAGGGCTCCGCTCCTCTCCGGAAGGACCTCCGGAAACCGCCGGTGAAAGGCGGCATTCTCCGGGCTGTCCTCCGGGATCAGGTCCAGCAGGCGGCTGCCCGCCACCCGCGGGGCAGGCTTTAAAGCGGCCTGGGGGGAATCTTTTCCGGCCGTTCCCGTTCCGCTGAACGAGAGAATAAAGAGGGCATTGGCCGCCAGACAGACGCCATGGCCGTCCACCACAGCCACCCGTTCCGCAAAGGCATTGAGGATACCCAGCCTTTCGGAGACGATCTCTGAGTGGGCGTCCCCTCCCGGCTCCTCCGGCGGATCTTTTTCATCCGGCTCTTTTTCATCCGGCTTTTTGTCATCCGGCTTTTTGCCCTGTGGTTTTTTTCCCTCCGCCCCGGGGAGAGAGGGCATCAGGGCAGAGGTCAGTTTCTGCTCCGCCCTGACCCACTCCGTCACATCCATACCGACAATCTGAACCACGGGCATTCCCCTCAGTTCCATGGGGGAGAACTCCGCGTCCATCCACAGCAGGGCCTCCGGAGCGGCCCCCCTTGTTCTGCCCGTCCAGCCCATCACGGAGACAAGGGCCGACACCGGCTCGTTCTGCGCCTCGCGCAGCAGGGCCCCGAGGGACGGCTGCTGCTCCGGCGCGCAGCAGAAAAAAAGGGAATCAGGGATGACAGGCCCCAGAAAAGACCTCATCCCCCGGTTCATCAGCAGAAAGTTTCCCCCGGTGTCCACAAAGGCGTACAGAAAGGCCCGGCTGCCGATCAGCTGTCCGTAGCGCCGCTCAATCTCTCCGGGCAGCACACGGGCGGACTCCATCTGCACCGTCCTCTCTTCCAGCCGGGGCTCCGGATGACGGAACCACCTGACCCACGGTTTCCCCTCCCCGCAGCGAGGCCCAAACCCCGGCTACAGCACGCTCCTGAAGGCCGCCTCCGCTCCCTCGGAACGGATCTTCTTCAGGTCGTCCGCGACAGCGCTCTCAAAGCCGGGAATCTTCGTCAGATCCTGGTCCCACATCTTCTTGTTGGACAAAACCGCGTGGACCAGTGCTTTCGGCGTATCCGCCCTGTGCTCCCAGAAGAACGAGAGCGCCCACCGGTCATCGGAGACGGTGTATTCGTTCCCCTTCGGACGCTGGCAGATCAGGCCTTTTTCGTTCAGTCCCTTCACGTTGCAGGAATAAAACGCGATGTAGGCAGCCAGGCTCATGGTCAGGCAGGGCGGCAGCTTTCCGCCGTTTTCCTCAATGTAGCTCAGCAGGCTCGGCATGTTGCGCGCCTTCCACTTGGACGTGGAGTTCAGGGAGATGCTCATCAGCTCGTGGTTGACGAAGGGGTTGTTGAAGCGGTCCTGAACGGCGGCGGCAAAAGCGTTGAGGTCGGACCGGTCCAGCCCGTGGAGCGTCGGGATGATCTCCTCATTGAGCATTTTGTTCATGAAGCCGCACACCGTGTCGTTGTGCATACAGTCGCGCACGATGTCGAACCCCGCCAGATAGGCCCCGGGGACGAAGCCCGTGTGGGCGCCGTTCAGGATGCGGACCTTGCGCTTCTTGTAGGGGGTCACATCCGGCACCACATGGACCGGGCACCCCGCCTTTTTGAAGGGCAGCCTGTCCTCCAGCCCCGCCGGCCCCTCAATGACCCACACGCCAAAGACCTCTCCCACGTCCAGCAGCTGATCCTCGTAGCCGTTTTCCCGGTTCAGCGCCTCAAGCTCCTTCGGGTCACGGATGCGGCCGGGGACGATGCGGTCCACCAGCGTGGAGCAGAAGATATTCTCGCTGTTCACCCAATCCCTGAAGGCCGGCTCCAGCTTCCAGTCGTCGATGTACTGGTTGACGCACTTCAGGAGTTCCTTCCCGTTGTTGTCGATGAGCTCGCAGCTCAGCACGACAACCCCCTTCCGGCCGGCCTTCCAGCGTTCGTAAAGGACGCGGGTGAGCTTGGCGGGGAAGCTGACGGGCGGCTGCTGGTCAAACCGGCTTTCGCTCTCATGGACGATTCCGGCCTCGGTGGTGTTGCTGACGATGATCTCAAGATCCTCGCTCCCCGCCATCTCCAGAACCTTCGCCCAGCCGCCGTCGGCATAGGGATTGATGGCACGGCTGCACGCGGAGACAACGCGTCTGGCGTCCACCTTTTGCCCCTTCTCCATGCCCCGGAGGCAGAGGGTATAAAGACCTTCCTGCTGGTTGATCATGTCCGCCAGACCGGGGGCGATGGGCTGAACAAGGACAACCTTGCCGTTCCATCCCGCTTTTTCGTTGGAGACATCAAAGAAATAATCCACGAAAGCGCGGAGGAAATTCCCCTCCCCGAACTGCATAACCTTTTCCGGGGCGGTCTTCAGCACATATCCCCTGTAGCCGGACTTCTCAAGGACGTCATAGTTAAGCTGATCCATAACCTCTGAACCCCTTTCTGAATTTAGCCGCTCCCGACGCAAGCCTGGATCGGACTGTTCTTCTTAATTGGTTAGTATTATACAATGAAAAAGCGCCGGCCCGGGTTCTCCCCGGACCAGCGCCTCGTATTCAGCCGGCAGTTCTGCGGTTCTGCAGCGCTGCGGTTATGCCTCGGCCGTGATGGCCACCTTCTTGTGTGCCTTGTCCTGCCCTTTCTCCGCCACCTCGACGGTGAGGACCCCGTGTTTGAAATTGGCCCTGGCACTGTCGGGCTCCACCTCCACCGGGAAGGAAATCACCCGTTCCACCTTGCCCCAGCTGCGCTCGGACCGGAAGTAGCTCTTGCCCTCCTCGCCCTCTTCCTTCTCCGCGTTCTTCTCCGCGGAGAGGGTCAGCCGGTCAGAGTAGACGTGAAGCTCCACGTCGTCCGGCTTAATGCCCGGCAGCTCCGCCTCGACAAAGAGCTTGCCCTCCTTGCGGTAAAGATCCACACGCGCGGAAAGTCCGGAAAGCCCGCTCTCAAAGAACGGCGCGCCCATATGCTCCGCAAGGCTGTTCATGCCCTCAAACAAAGAAGCCGGATCCATAAAACGGTCAAACATCACAGGAAGATACCTGTTTTTCATTTCAAATCCCTCCTAATCCATCTGCGGGGCCTCCGGAGCTCCTGCTCCTCTCTCGCCCCTCCCTGTTGACGTTTGATATTATATATCTGACCTTTAATGACCATATCGTCAAAAACAACGATCCTGAAGATGTGGCTTTTACATACCCTCACCTTTCTCACCGCGGCGCCGTTTCCGCCCGGTGCTTATTCCTCAAAGAACTTGTCCCTGTTCCGGCGCCAGAGCCAAAGGGACAGCCCCGCGCACACAAAGCCCCCCAGGAGCCCCAGCAGGACGTAGTCCATCTTCACCGGCTGACCAAACAGCGTCCTGCCATACCCGGCCAGCGCGTAGCCAAAGGCGATGACACTCAGCAGAGACAACGTCGTGATAAAAAGCCTCATTTTATGCCCTCCCATTTTATGAAACTTCCCATTTTATGGCCCATACCCTGAAAATTTGAAAGCCCGACGGGGATAATTTATCATATAATGGAGGGGAACCGGAATACCTCCATGCTGAGAGGAGAGGGAAACAATGACCGGACAAGACACCACCCGCGTGCCGATACTGGACCTGAAGCGGGCTTTTAAGGATATCCGCGGAGAAGTGCAGGCAGCCCTGGACCGCGTTTTTGACACGCAGTCCTTCATCCTTGGCCCTGTGGTCCGCGCCTTCGAGGAACACGTGGAAAGCTATCTGGAACTGCCGGACTCAGGAGCGGCCGTGGGCTGCGCCTCGGGTTCGGATGCTCTGCTGCTGGCGCTGATGGCCCTGGACATCCGGCCGGGGGACGAGGTGATCACCACGCCCTACACCTTCTTCGCCACGGCCAGCGCCGTCACGCGCCTTGGGGCCGTGCCGGTCTTCGCGGACATTGACCCCGGCACCTACAACATCGACCTGGCGGACGTGGAGCGCAGGATCACCCCCAGGACAAAGGTCTTTCTTCCCGTCCACCTGTTCGGACAAATGGTCCCGATGGAGAAGATCGTACCGCTGCTGAAGGACCGCGGGATAAAAATCGTCGAGGACGCGGCCCAGGCTTTCGGAGCCTGGCGCCGGACGGAAAACCGGATTGTCCGCGCCGGCACGGCGGGGGATGTGGGCTGCTACTCCTTCTTCCCCACCAAGAACCTCGGCGGCTGCGGCGACGGCGGGATGATGGTGACCTCCAGCCCGGAGCTGGCCGCGCGGCTGAGGAAGCTCCGGGTCCACGGCGAGGGCTCCACGTACTTCCACGAGGAAGTGGGGCTCAACAGCCGTCTTGACGCGCTTCAGGCGGCGATTCTGGACGTGAAGCTGCCGCACCTCGAGGCCTGGAATGAGGAGCGCCGGTCTCTGGCCGCCTTCTACCGGCTGTGCTTCGAAAAGCGGGGCCTGACCCGTCCTGGCGGGATAAAACTCCCGGTGGAGCTGGAGGACAACGGCCACATCTATCACCAGTATGTCATCCGGACCCCACAGCGGGACTCCCTGATGGCCTGGCTGGAGGAGCGGGGCATTGCGGCCCGCGTCTATTATCCCCTGCCGCTCCACCTTCAGCCCTGCTTTGCCTTCCTGAACGGCCGGCCCGGAGACTGCCCCGAGGCGGAGAAGCTCTCCCGCGAGGCGCTGGCGCTGCCCATCTTCCCCGGCCTTCAGGCGGAGGAACAGGAGCGGCTGGCGGACGCCGTGGCGGAGTTCGCCGCTTCCCGCTTCTGACGGGCGGGGTGTTATACTGAACCGGGAAGTTTTTTTGAACGTTTACGTTTATTAAAGGAGTGTTTTTCATGTATTCTCCCTATGGTTTTGGATGGGACCCCACCATGCTTCTGCTCATTCCGGCACTGCTGCTCTCCATGTGGGCCCAGGCGCGGGTGAAGTCCACCTTCAGCCAATACAGTCAGGTGGGGGCCAGGGGCGGCGTCACAGCCGACAGCGTGGCCAGGATGCTTCTGTCCTCCTTTGGGCTGGGTTCCATGCCCATCAACCGCGTGCCGGGGTCCCTGACCGACCACTACAACCCGCAGGACCGGACCCTGAACCTCTCAGAGTCGGTCTACGGCAGCCGCAGCATTGCCTCCATCGGCGTTGCGGCCCATGAGGTGGGGCACGCCATCCAGCACAGCCAGAACTATGCCCCCCTGATGTTCCGGAACTCCATCGTCCCCGTCGTGAACATCGCCTCCTCCGCCTCCATGCCGCTGTTCTTCATCGGCCTGATAATGGGCAACAGGCTCCTCACGAATGTGGGCATTCTCCTCTTCGTCGGAGTTCTGACCTTTCATCTGGTGACTCTGCCCGTGGAGCTCGACGCCAGCTCCCGGGCCCTGAGGCTGCTGCGCGAGACGGGGACCCTGTCTCCGGATGAGCTGGATGGGGCTAAAAAGGTGCTGACCGCCGCCGCCTGGACCTACATTGCCGCCGCGCTCATGGCGGTCCTCCAGCTGGTGCGTCTCATCATGATCCGCAACTCCCGCGAAAGGAACTGACCCACTCTTGCGCGGGATAGAGGGAGCGCTGCAGGTCCTTGAGCAGACGCGGCAGGGAGGGAAGGACCCCGCGCCGGCCGGCGGAAAATCCGGGGGAGCCCGCCGTTCCGCCGGCAACGGGGTCTTATTCGCGTCGGAGGTGCTGAGGAAGCTCAGCGAAGACATGACGCCGGGCGACCGGACCCTGGCGTCCTCTCTGGTTTACGCTGTGCTGCGCCGCCAGGAGATGTGGCGCGCCATTTATGAAAAATTCCTGAAGGATCCCCGGGGGGACGAGTCGCTGCCGCCGTTTATCCGGGACTGCCTCCTCCTGGGGACGGCCGGGCTTCTGGAGCTCCGGCATTTCGCGGGGGGCGTGCTGGTCAACGGCCTGCTGGACCACCTCAAGGCCCGCTCTCAGAAGCGCTGGGTGCCGCTGGTCAACGCCGTGCTGCACAATGTGGGGGAAAAGGGGGCCGAACAGATGGAGGCCCTGCGCCGCAGCCCCGCCCCTGAGGAACGCGCCCTGTGGGCGGGGGTTCCCGTGTGGTCCCTGCCCGCATGGACACGGACCTGGCAGAGGCCCGACCTGAACCGCCTCTTCGACCTGATGCCCCTGCCGCCCAGGAGTTCCCTCAGGCCCGCCCCCGGAAAGCGGGACGAACTGCTGAAGGTCCTCGGGGAGCATGGGATGAAGGCGGAGCCGTCTCCCCTGTCAGAGGCGGTGCATCTGGAGGGCACGGTTCTGCCGGCGGAGGTCCCCGGCTTTGACCGGGGGGACGTCACCGTGCAGACGGAAGGCTCCATTCTCGCGGCGTCGCTGGCGGCGCGGCTCTTTAAGGGCGGAGGCTGCATCCTCGACCTCTGTTCCGGACGGGGGGTCAAGGGCGGACAGGTCCTCCAGATGTGCCCGGACGCGCGGCTGGAGGGCTGGGAGCTCTCGGAGGGCCGCCACAAAAGCGCCCTGCGGGAGATGAGGCGGCTGGGGGTGGCGGGCCGGGCAAAGCTCCGCCGGGGCAGCGCGCTGGAACTTGAGCCCCTGGAGCCGCCGTCCCTCGTGATGCTGGACGCCCCCTGCTCCGGGAGCGGAACCTGGACACGGAAACCGGACTCCAAATGGCGCCTGGACTGGGACCGGCTTGACCGGCTGTCCGCGGCTCAAAGGAACCTTCTGGAGCGGGCAGTGGCGCTCTGCGCGCCCCGTGGTATCATACTTTACATCACGTGCAGCCTCCTGAGACAGGAGAACGAGAACGTGGTGGCGGAGGTTCTGGCAGCCCATCCGGAATGCGCAGAGCTGCCGGTGTCTCCGGAGGACGGGACTGCCGCGGGGCCCTCAGAAGCCGCCGGGACAAGGCCCTTTCACCGGGGCCGCCCCTGGGGCACCTATATCTGGCCGGAGACACCGTGGCTGGATGGCTTTTATTGCGCCGTGATCATGAAAAAATAAAGGGGCGGCCGGGGAATATTTCCGCCGGAGCCGCTTTTTCAGGCTCGCGCCGTGAGAGATTAAAAATTTTTTCCAGGCTCGCGCTGTGAGCGATTTAAATTTTTCCAGGCTCGCGCCGTGAGCGATTTGAAATTTTTTTGCGCTGGAACAGGAGTGAAGTGCGTTGGGCAAGATGATTCGGTGGACACTGCTTATTGTGGTGCTGATAATTTTTGGCTCAGGGGCAGTGGCGTTTTATACGGTGTTCTTCCGGCCGTCGGGGGAGGCCGTTGTGCCGCCGCTCCGGGAACGCTCCGTTGTGGAGGCCGTTGAGGAAGCGGAGCGGCTGGGCTTTGCCGTACAGATAGAACAGGTTGCCTCCTCCCTTCCGGAGGGGCGGGTGCTGGCGCAGTCCCCGGAGCCGGGAGTCCGCGCCCGCAGGAAGCAGGTCATCCTCCTCCAGGTCAGCAAGAGCGGGGAGCTGCACGCCGTTCCGGACGTCCGGGGACAAAGCCTGCCCCGGGCTCAGAGTGTTATCAGGGAACAGGGCTTTGCCCTGGGGGACATTGTCAGGATACAGGACGGGGGGCAGCCGGCCGGAGCGGTCATCGCTCAGAGCCCGGCCGCGCCTGCCAATATCCCCATGGCACGCCGGATTGACCTCCTCGTCCGCGAGGGGGACAGCGGGGCGGAGGGCACTGTCTCCGTGCCGAACGTCAACGGCATGATGGAGCGCGAGGCGCGGGCCCTTCTTGAGGAGAGCGGCATCAAGATCCAGACCGTCGACAGGGTTTACAGCCCCATCGTCCCGGAGGGTCAGGCCATCGAGACCCGGCCTGAGGCCGGGGCCATGGTGAACCCCAGTGACGGCGTGCGGCTGAAGATTGCCACGCGCCGCCAGCCCGCCGGCTTTGAAACGACACCCACCCCTTCGGATAAGGAAGGCACCGGCAGCGGCACCGTGCGCAAGGCCACACAGCCCGTGCAGCAGCCCCCGGAGCCCGACGAAAACACCCAGAAGGGCGTGACGGTCTCTGTCCCCGGGCAGGGCGACATTTTCATCGGCGACGGGACCCCGGCCAATACTCCCATCCGGGAGGCTGACCCCAACGTCAGCGTTTTTGACCAGGAGAGGCGGAAGCCCGGTGCCGTCCCGGCAACGGGAGAAACGCCGGCGCCCAGGCCCGCGGCGCCCGCCGAAAAGGAGCCCTCAGCCCCCGGCAGCGCTCCCGCCGCGGGAGGGGGAAACAAGACGGCGAAGATACGTTATCAGGTTCCGCCGCTCACCAGTTCCATGAACCTGCGCATTGAGCTGACCGATCCCTCCGGCAGGCGGGATGTCCTCAACCGGCCGGCCAAAAGCGGTGAAAGCGTTTACCTGGAGGCCCCCTACAGCCGGGAGTGTGTCGTGAGCGTCTATCTGGGCGGCGAGTTCGTCTGGCAGGAGAAGCACCGATGAGCCGGAGGAAATTTCTCATCGCTCCCTCTGTGCTGGGGGCAGACCCCCTGGCCCTGGCGGAGGCCGTTGAATCCCTGAAAGGCCGTCACGACTGGCTGCACCTGGACATCATGGACGGGCATTTCGTGCGGAACCTGTCCTTTGGGCCCGCTGTGGCCCGGGCCATGCGCCGCCGGTGGCCGGAGGCCTTTATTGACGTCCATCTGATGGTGGACCGTCTGGATGTGGTGCTGCCCCTCTTCCTGAACTCCGGGGCGTCGCTGATCACCATCCATGCGGAGACGGAGCCGCAGCTTCTCCACGCGGCGCTGGGCTCCATCCGGGCGGCAGGGCTCCAGGCCGGGGTCGCCATCGGGCCTGCCACGCCCGTGGAGATGATACGTCCCGTGCTGGACTGTGTGGATCTGGTGCTGGTGATGTCCGTCACACCGGGCTTTGGCGGACAGAGTCTGATAGAGAGTACCCTTGAGCGGACGAGGCAGCTCGCCCAGCTCAGGGCCGCCACCCGAGGATACAGTTATCTCATCGAGATGGACGGCGGCATCAATCTGGATAATGCCCCCAGGATCGCCCTGGCAGGGTGTGACGTCGCCGTTGCGGGAAGCTCCGTGTTCTCCTCCCCCGACCCGGCGGCCTATCTGGACAAAATGAAATCAGAAGTTAAGGAGGCCTTCGACAATGCCGAAATCGGAGCGGACAGACAGGACTGATGCTTTAAAAGAACTGGGGGCGATGGTCACCGACCGTCGCGAGCAGGCGAATCTCTCTCTGGATGATATTTATGACAGGACGCGCATTCGCATGGGCTACCTCCGCGGCATTGAGGAGGGCAATTACGAAGGGTTTCCTGAGCCTGTTTACATCAAGGGTTTTGTCCGTACTTACCTCCGGCTCATCGGGGCGGAAGATCTTATGGATGACTTCATGGCGCAGCTTGACCGCCTCCAGCCCAGGAAGCAGGAGCCGGCGGGGAACATTCTGGGGACCGCCACGGCGGGGCCCAGGGGGTTCAAACCGGCCTCGCACTTCTGGCTGTTCTTTGTGCTGCTCCTCGCGCTGGCCGGCACCGGCGGGTACGTCTGGTATGCCTGGTCCAGCGGCAGCATCAATAATCTCAGCGTCTTCAGCATGGAAAACTGGCACTGGCCCCTCTTCCCCACGGGATCGGGGACGTCGGAGGATACGCCGGCTTCGCAGGATGCCGTCCTCAGCGTCTCCGGGGATGTGCCCGCAGCGGCCCCTGTCTCCGGGGATGCCAGGCCCGAGGAGCCAAAGCCCAAACCCAGGCCCTCCCTGATGATTCAGGCGCGGGGGGATGTCTGGATGGGCGTAACCATTGGCAACAAGAGCGTCTTCAACAGGACGCTGAGGTCCGGCAACACCGTATCGTGGGACCTGACGGCCCCGGCGCAGGTGCGCCTTGGCCGCCCCAACATGGCCAATATCACGCTGAACGGCAAGAACCTCGGCCTGGCAAATTCCAGGGGCTCAAAGAAGTCCGAGACCTACCTTTACCGGCCGGACGGGACCTGGGAGAAGGTTAAATAGTCTGCCGGAGGACGCCCTCTGATGAACGTCTTTTTAGTGAGCATGGGCTGTGCCAAGAACACGGTGGACAGCGAACGTCTGATGGGGCGCCTGACCGCGCTGGGACACAGGGCGGTGGAGGACCCTCATGAGGCAGAGGTGGGCATCATCAACACCTGCGGCTTCATTCAGGACGCGGTGAAGGAGAACATCGACGCCATCCTCGACCTGGAGCAGATGAAGGAGCAGGGAGTGCTGCCGCACATCATCGTCGCGGGCTGCCTGGTGAACCGCTACGAGGCCGAGCTGCGGAAGGAGCTGCCCACGGTGGACCTCTTTGCCCGTGCTGAGGAGTGGGACACCGTGGCGGCCTTTCTGCAGGATTTGACGCGGGGGGCCGCCGGAAAAGCGGCGCATCCCCGCGCTTCCGGCGGCATCAGGCCCTCCCGGCCGTCGGGGGAGCCCCCCTGCCCCTCTCAGGGGCCGGAAGGAAATGGAGGGGCCCCCCAGAGGAGCTGCCAGCGGGTCAATCTTCTGCCCGGCACGCCCTGGTCCCGTTATCTCAAGGTGAGCGAGGGCTGCAGCACCTGCTGTTCCTACTGTGCCATCCCGCTCATCCGCGGGGGGCTGAGGAGCACGCCGGTGGAGCAGCTTGTGGAAGAGGCGCAGGGGCTCTGCGCGGCAGGGGCAAAGGAGCTCTGCCTCGTGGGGCAGGACCTGACGGTCTACGGGCAGGACCTTTACGGCGAACCGGCCCTCCGGCGGCTCCTCTCCGGGCTGAACTCCGCTCTGCCGGACGGGACGTGGCTCCGGCTTCTGTACCTGCATCCCGACCGGGTGACGGAGGAGCTGGCGGATTTCCTCCTTGGGACGGAGAAGGTTCTGCATTATCTGGATATCCCCATCCAGCATATCAACGACGGAATCCTGACCCGCATGAACCGCTCCCGCGGAAGTTCGGGCACGCACATCCGGCGCATATTCCGCGCTCTCCGCAAACGCGACCCCCTTTTCACCCTGCGGACCACCGTCATGACGGGGTTCCCCGGTGAGACGGAGACGGCGTTTCAGGAGCTGTGCGATTTCATTCAGGAGGCGGAGCCTGACCACGCGGGGGCTTTCGTCTACTCTCCGGAGGAGGGCACGCCCGCAGCCTCCTTCCCGGACGCCGTGCCCGGCGAAATCGCTGAGGAGCGCTGCGCCCGGCTGATGGAACTTCAGTCCGCCGCCGCCCGGGAACGCAGCGGGCTCTTTATCGGGAAGGATCTGGACGTCCTGATCGAGGAGACGGACCCGGAGGCGGGCGAGGCCTGGGGACGTTCTTACCGCGACGCGCCGGAGGTGGACGGCATGGTCTGCGTTCAAAGTGAAGCTTCAGGAGAACTCCCGCAGCCTGGGGAGAAAATCCGTGTGCACGTGACGGACTGCGCGGAGCAGGACCTGTTCGGCGAACCCGTGGAGGGGGGAGAGCAATGAAAACTGAATATCCGTTGTCCGTATATATCGCAACAGTGGGCGGACTGGGCTTTTTCCCGTTCATGCCGGGGACCCTGGGCTCCGCGGCGGCCTGCGCCGTGAGCTGGTTCTTTCCCGTCCCCCTGT
>JAILIX010000070.1 GCA_024695065.1 Fretibacterium sp.
AGAAGCTCACTCGCCTCTATGACGATGGACTTGGCAAGATTGACAGGCGAGTGAAACGGGTCCCAGTCCCGGTCTTCCGTGAACCTGCGAATACGGTTTATGGTTTGCTGTTTCATGGTCTGTCAGCCCGCCTCTTTCTGATGAATCCCTTAGTTCTGTTCTCCACTCAGTATACAGCACGCGGGGAATGGAGAAATGGGGTCCCCATAAAACGGACCCCCTGAAGAGAAAGAGCCGCAGGTAAAAGGTGGAGGAGATGAGAAAATATAAAAGGGGTGTTCCAATGGGATCGGATAGAGGGAAGCGCTATAGCGCGGCCACGAAAGCCGGGATTGCGTTATGTGCTTGCCGTGAGGAGATGACGACTTCAGAACTGACCTCCGGACAGAGACAGAACTGAGGCATATATTGACGCTGTTGATAATCTGTGATAAAGTCATCTGGTATGTGTACTTGGGAAACGTCATGCCCCGGATATTCAGGGAAACCGGGAGTGCGATGTTTTCGCAGGACAGAGAAAGTTTTGCTGTTGTCTTGTTATTCTTTCCTGTCTTTTTTGGAAAAAAAGCGTCAGACTTTATGAGAGGGGAGGCCTTTTCCATGTGCCAGGAAGCGACGTGAGCCGTTCGTAATGATGCACGTGCTGCATTTTTCTGCTGCGTCAATCCGGGCATGGAAGGGGAGTGCTGACCTCAGCATAAGGCTGCTCCTGCCGTTTTTCTGTGTTCATATTCCCGTCATCATACCCGGAATCGTCGTGGCCGGTTTTTATCTTTGCCATCTGACTGAGGAGGGTATTACTGTAATGAAGAGATTTTTAAAGATACTTGTATTAACCGCCGTGCTGGGTGTCCTTGCCGCAGCGCCGTTCTGTGCTGAAGCTGATTCCGGAAAAATCCCTGAGTTTTATATTGCATGGGGCCATGAGCTTCACACAGGCAACATGGAACTGGCTTTCCTGCGTCCTGATGCTTTTAAGGACAATCCCTGCTTTTTGCGTCCCGTTACCGATTCGCGTCTTGAGCTCGTCAGGGATGGAAAGGTTATTGCGTATTTCAACCGCGTTATAAGCAAAAACGCCGCTGAGAGCTCAGCCCTGATGGTGCAGGGGCATATTCAGTTTGCCTGCTGTTCGAGCACGGCCATGATGACCACCTACGACGCCGGCACCGATGTTGTGATGCTCTGCCCGGTTCAGAGCGGCGGCGTGGCTTTTGTGGCCTCCGCCAAGGCTCCCTACAACACGTTTGAGGAGCTTGTTAAATATGCGAAGGAACAGAAGATGCCTGTTATGGCCGGTTATCATTCTGCCATCAGCAGCCCGAGGATCGTGCTGGAGTACGTGCTCCGCGATGCGGGCCTGAAGGTCACGGAGAACCCCGCTGACTATGACGCGGACGTCCTCATCATGGACCTCAAGGGCCTGAAGAACCTGCTTCCCTCTTTGTCCTCAGGCCAGGTGGAGCTGTGGCCCGGCCCCATCCCCATGCCTGAGAATGCCGAGGCACAGGGGATCGGCAAGATCATCGCGAAGCTTGACGACCTTCCCGGCGGCAAGTGGGTTGATTTCCCCTGCTGCACGATGAATACCATGAAGTCCGTCGTGGATGAGTATCCTGAGGTTGTGATGGCGTTTGTGCAGGCGACGACGGACCTGATGGCCTACGCCCAGAACAACAGAGAGGATACGGCGAAAGCCCTTGCGGATTTCGTGGGCGTTGACGTCGAGATCCTGAAGAAAAACGACACGACGTATACAACCCTGCCGGACAAACACTTCACCGACGGAATGGACATCTACCTGAGCACCATGACCAGCATGAAGAAGCTGAATAAGCGTCTCGCAGGCAAGACCTTTGACGATGTGAAGGATATCCTGTTTGACTTCCGCTTCACAAACAAAGTCAAGCGTTAAAACGGCGCATAACCATAATTGAAAGATCCGGGACAGCCCGTGTTTTGTCACGGGCTGCTCCGGATATCCCAATATCATGAAGCTGAAAAAATTTTTTGAGTTCGCGTTCTCCCTCATCATGCCGGCAGCGTTTCTGTGCCTGTGGTCGTTCATCGCGTGGAAGATGAATAAGCCGGCTCAGCTGCCTGCGCCGGGCGTAATCGTCGATAACTTCGCAAACGCCTTTGACAATTTCATTGGCCTTGGCAGTATTCCCCGCAACGTCGCCTACAGCCTCACAAGGGTTGCGATCGGGTATTCCATCGGTGTGGCGCTGGCCCTTCCGCTGGGTCTGATAATGGGCTATTACAAATCCGCCCGTCTTTTTCTCGAGAACCTTCTTTCGATCTTCAAGCCTATTCCCGCGATAGCCTGGCAGCCCATCGTCCTGGGGTGGTTTGGTGTCCTCAGCATTGCGCGGGTGTTCAACCTCCCATACGGTGAGACCTACGCGATATGGGATAACTATAAGATTTCAATGATATTCCTGATCGCCTTCGGCACCTTTTATCCCGTGTGGGGAAATGTGGTCTTCGGAGTGACTTCTGTTCAGAAAACCCTGATAGAGAGCGCACGGGTGCTGGGGGCTTCCACGTGGGATATTTTCTTTCATGTCCTGCTGCCGGGCTGCACTCCCCATATCGTCAACGGCCTCCGCATGGGGCTTACCTCGTCATGGGTGTGCCTTGTCAGCGCGGAGATGCTTCCTGGAAGCATGTGCGGCATTGGCTATCTCATCACCCACGCTTATGAGGTCTCCCGCATGGACCTCGTCATCACCGGCATGATATGTATTGGCTTTATCGGCGCGCTTCTTGACGGCATATTCCGTTTGATCTCCACGCGCTGCTTCACCTGGGCAAGCCACATTCAGTGAGGAGAAATTTTATGGAGACGGTCATAAAGGTTGAGCATGTAGGGAAAGAATTTGACCCCGGCAAAAAAAACGCGCTGGAGGTTCTGAGCGACGTTTCGTTTGAAGTGAAAGAAAACGAGTTTATCTGTATTGTGGGGCCTTCGGGGTGCGGAAAGTCGACACTCCTCCGCATCCTCTCCGGCCTGGAGTCCGCGACGGAAGGACAGGTGCTCTATCGCGGCGAACCTTTGAGAGAGCCGCGCCGTGAAATCGGCGTGGTGTTTCAGAATTATTCCCTGATGCCCTGGCTGACGGTCCGGGAGAATATCAGTCTTGGCCTGAAGTTCCAGAGGGTGAACAGGCAGGAGATCAGGAAAATTGTACAGGAATATCTTGAGATGATCGGCATGGAGTCCTTTGCTGAAGCTTACCCCCATGAACTGTCGGGGGGGATGCGGCAGCGTGTGGCCATCGCGCGTTCCCTCGCCAGCGATCCAGATGTGGTTCTGATGGACGAGCCGTTCGGGGCGCTGGACGCCTACACAAGGATCCTCCTGCAGAAGGAACTGCTGCGCATATGGAACCTGCGCAGAAAGACAATTTTATTCGTTACCCACGGTGTTGATGAGTCCGTGACTCTTGCGGACAGGATTCTTCTGATGAGCCGCCGCAATCATAACATTGTGCATACCTATGATGTGGACATGGAGCGGCCGCGGGACCGCACGGACCCCCGTTACGGCAGACTTACGCAGACTTTGCTTGAGGCTCTGGAACAGGAGCAGGTTCAGGAACAGAGGCTTCGATGATTCAACACCTAGATTGTCAATCTAAGTGCAACAGGGAATATCTTTTGAAGAAGACTTCGCTGGGAGTATGAAAGCCGAGGCACTTTCGAGGACGATTGTTAAGCCTTGCTGCTGCCTGCTGAACCTCATTGTCTGTGACTTCTCGGAAATCCAATCCTTTAG
>JAILIX010000029.1 GCA_024695065.1 Fretibacterium sp.
AGCGTTTATCCTGAGCCAGGATCAAACTCTCAGTAAATAACTCTCCGACTCGTACTCTCCTCTAAGGATCAGAATTCACCCAAAACTTCGGGCTCATTCCTCCCCTTCATACTTCGCCTGTAAATCCTTTGTCAAGTTACCCGCCTCAAGACCTTGGAATCACTTACTTTACAATCCCTCTCGCCCTTCGGCCCTGCGCCCCTTCCGGCGCGCAACAAAGACCATTATACATCCTTATCCAAAACTGTCAAGCTCCAATTTCAACTTTTCTCTGATCTGTGATAAAGTCGCCAGATATGCACCCTGACTGCCTGTGCCCGTTGGGGCAAGTATCTTCACTTCCTATTTGGAAACAAAGGGAGGAAGGGGAACTACACTTTCCGCCTGTTTTGGTGTATATTTTAATAGTTCAGTGTGTGGCCGATTTCAACTCCAACTTTTTCATGTCGGGGTCGGCGCTTCTACTAATTTTATATTCCCTGCCGTCTGCGCGGTCGGGATGAGGAGATAGAAAATGAATATGAAGGTTGTCGTAGGGTTGTTGGGGCTTCTGTCAGCTATTGCGCTTTGCACCGTGCTTCACCTTGCAAGCGGCGTTTTCATCCCACTGGTGATTGCGTGGTTCATTCTTCAAATTCTTCGCCCTGTCAATCAGATTGGGAAGAAACTGAAGCTCTCCCCCTGGCTGAATATAACGCTGGTTTTCACAACACTGGCTATTTTTGGTATCATAGGGTTTCGCTTCTGTGCAGCTCAGGTTCTTGAGTTCGCCCATGTTTACAGCGCATATTCCGAAAAGCTCAGCGAGGCATTCAACAGTCTTATGATGGCTCTGAGCATACCGACGGAGACGCTGGAGAGCTTCGACTGGATGGATATCCTCAAAAACAACGCGCGCAGCATCTCGGAGCTCATTGTCAATCTGTCGAGCAAGTTTGTTCTCACCATCGTCTTTCTGATGTTTATGCTCCTGGAAGCCCCCTTTCTCGATGAGAAGATTAAAAAGGCGTTTTCAGGGCCACATGCCTCCAGAATAAGAAGAATTCTGGACACCATTTCCACTCAGGTCAGCCGCTACCTGGGCACACTGACCCTTATCAGTCTGGCTACGGGAGTTCTCGCCTGGCTGGTTCTGACAATCCTCGATGTAAAGCTGGCAGCCGGCTGGGGAGTTCTGACCTTTCTGCTGAACTTCATTCCCACCGTGGGGTCTATCATCGCGACCATTCCCCCGGTAGTCATGGCAATCATCCAGTTCTCCCCCGGCTTCTTCAAGCCGCTGATTGTTCTCGTCTGTCTCACAGCCATCCAGGTTTCCATAGGGAATGTCATTATGCCCAAAGTTATGGGAGACCGCCTGGGGGTCAGCCCTGTGATGATTCTCCTCTCACTGTTGCTGTGGGGCATGATATGGGGCATTCCGGGAGCGCTTCTCTCTACCCCCATTATCTCTATCATCAAGATTGTCTGCGAGAATCTTGACTCTCTGCGGCCCATTGCCATTCTTATCGGCAGCGGGGAAGCAGCCAGACTGGCCCCCCTGCCCCCCGTGAGGACACGTCGTTCCCGTCCCAAGGAGGACACCTCCGAACCCGGGGCCGAACCCAAACACGACTCTCAGCAATAGCGTATTTATAAGTTAAGAAAAAGGAAGAGCGAGCCTTCCCTTCAGGCTCGCTCTTCCTTTACTTCACTCCCGTAATGGCCTTACCTTTTTCCACGACGGAATAGCGGAAAGGCCATCAGAAGGACAGCCAGTCCGTTCAGCCCCGTGTCACAGCCACCTCCACCACTGTGGTTGGAGACCTGTGGAGCAGGGCTCGTCGTAACAACCGGCGCATAGGTGCCATTCGTATAAAGCGCCGCTACGTACAGGTCCGTTGAGGTCACTGTCGTTACACGTGTGTCTCCGTCAAAGAACCTCGCATCTTTGTCTTCGCTCAAATCCACAGCTGCAACCTGTACTGCCGATGTCCCCGCAACCGGGGAGCCGTTCATCTTATAGAGATGGAGTGTACGATTCGAAACTGTCAGGCCAGCCACCCTCAGCAGCAGTACAACAGGAGTCGACAACCCCGTCAGCCTGAATGCCGGCAGCTTGGCTGCAAGAGAGGCCCCGCCGCTGGTAAGTGTCTTAAAAGCATCGGAATCCGGAACGATGCCCTCCTGAACATAGCCCCCGTTTGAAATATACCCCGACATCTCCTGCATAGTCATCAACGGATAAGTCCCAAACGTATTTCCAATAGCCTTCTCTAATTTTGCCTTCGTCTCATCATCAATAAGCTGGGTCACATCGGAGGAGGCCGCTTCCTGAGCAGTCTGGATGGCAAAAGTCAGGCTCTTCTTTCTGCTGCCCTTCTTATTCATGGCCGCAATGATGACCGTCGCTTCGCCGGCAGACACTTTGGGCGTAATGGTGAATGTTGTAGCGTTGCCTGTGCTGGGTTCAGGCTCGGTCAAGGTTAAGGAATCGCTCCCTGAGACACTCCACGAGATTTCCTCGCCGGCAGCCTCGGCCCTGGCCGTGTACGTCCGCCCCAGAACCATTGTACCTCCGTTTTTTAGCCCTTCTACGTCAAAGGATACAATCGTGGGAGGATCCGTTGGGGATATCTTTCCGGAATTCACCGCACCCAGTTCTGGAACACTGGCATCCCTGGTTCGGCCGGTCATATCGTTTTTGATGGTGTCCTGCTCAACTCCGTACTGGCTGGCTACACTGGACAGTGCCTTTCCCGTAAGCTCAGCCCCCCCCTCAAGGAGGATGCCAACACTCTGAACCACCGTGGCTTCGTGCCCGTTTTCCCGCGTGAACGTGACGGTCTCCGGAGCCCAGTCGGAGATAACCTTGCAATCAATATTATCAACGCCCTTGTGGTCCAGTACGTCGCTTAGAGTCGCGCAGTTGTCCAGTTTAAGATATACCCAATCCCCCTCTCCGGTGTAGATTGAGGCATTGCTGTCACTGTTATAAAGAATGGAGTTGACCATAATCGCTGTCTTCCCGTTAGCAATATGAACAGACAGTTCCTGGCCCTCCTGCGCGAGGTTTTCCACAAAGGTGCAATGAACCATCTTATTCTCTCCGCCGGCAATATAGATTGCGCCTCCCCTGCTGCTGCCGCTGATCCTGTTCCCGGCGTTATTCCCCGTGAAGACACAGTTGATGAGCACTATATCCCCGTTCTGATATATCGCCCCACCGTTGCCTCCATTAGTTATCTGATTATCTGCAAAGGTGCAGTCCCGGGCTGTTATGTTCCCGTTCAATACGCAGACGGCCCCGCCGCCGGCGCTGCTGCTGGAGCTGGTGACCCTGTTTCTCTTGAAATCACAATTCGTGAGGATGATATCCGATCCTGAGGATTTGACGTCAAGCTTCAGCGCACCGCCCCCTTCCAATGAGGCGATGTTGTTGGTAAAACTGCATCCCTCCAGAACAAGAGCCGTAAGATCGGCCAACGCAGATATCGCGCTGCCGTCCGCCGCCGTGTTGTCCTTGAAGGTACAGTTCTTCGCCTTCAGGCTTCCGGATGAGGCTTCAATGGCCCCGGAGATATTGTTCGTGAAATCACAGTTTTCACATGTTAAATCTCCGCGGCTTGATATAGCACTTCCTGTAGTTGTAGATTTATTGCCCGCGAAGTAACAGCCTTTTACTGTTACAGTCCCATTTTTCCCCACAGTGATGTCTGAGCCAATGTCTGCAGAGTTCGTGATGTTGTCTTTGAAGGTACAGTCCTCCACCGTCGCAGTCTGCGAGTCTTCAATGAAAATACCACATTCACTGTTCCGGAAGGTGAGGCCTGATATGCCAACCTTGTTTCTGATATAGAAGATGCCTTTATCCCCACCAAAGTCCAGAATCGTCTTCGCTCTATC
>JAILIX010000115.1 GCA_024695065.1 Fretibacterium sp.
AAAACCCCCGCTGCGGTAAGGCAGCGGGGGGCGATTTTACGAAGGGTCAGTGTCGCGAAGGGTTACATTCAGCTCCGCCTGTTCCCCTTCCGGACAAACAGCGGAAGGACCGCCGCCAGCGCCGTGCTGCAGAATACGGCCACCGCAGGAATCAGCGCAGACACCGTCCATATCCGCCTCATTGCAGACGCCTTCTTTGATGTTGTTACAAAATACCATGCTATAAATATACTGTGGAAGGTTTTTTGGGCAGGAAACAGGACAGAATCCCCTGAGTATCGGACCTTCCCGGAGTATCTGGCGGGCCTTCGGGGATGGGAAGTGCGGCACGTTTCAGATATAATTTATCTTTTAACAGCAAAATCCCTGCCGGATTCCGCGGGAGGAGGCTTTTGGGGTGACAGGAGTGTTGCTGTGATAGAATAAACTTCGGAGAATAGTCTGTCAAAGAGGGGATAAGGACAATTGAATTTCAGCGAAAACCTTTTTCAATACGCAGATGGCTGCGACCGTCATCCGGACAGGCCATCAGGCTGTCTGTGCCCCGCGGCTTCAGGGAGAGACTTCCATGCTGTTTGATGAAGAGAAGCGTTCCCGTTTGCTGGGGCTCTATGCCTCCCTTTCGAAGGCTCTGAGGGGCTTCTGCCGGCTGATGTCGGTCACCCGCGTCCCGGTGGGGGCGACGAAATTCATCCTTTGCCTGAATGAGGCCGATGTCTCCTGTCCCGGCGGCGGGCGGTGGTACCCCCCCCATTTCAAAGAGGCCATCAAGGAGATTCCGGAGGATATCCTTGATGTGCAGTTCGTGGGACGGCACAGCCAGTATCAGATTTCCCCGCTGCTGACCAGCCCTCTTTGGGAAGAGGCGTGGAAGCGGGGGGAACTTGACCGGTTTGACAGCGTCTCCACCCGTGTGCTGAATCTGGAAACGTTCAGGTGCAAAGGGCGGATCGAATCCCTGAAGGCCCTTTACAGCCGTATGCTTCGCATGGCCTTCATGCATCGGGACATCAACCGATTCGTCAGCTGGCTGCACAGAGGGGAGGAACTGGGGGCCATCCTTGAGGAGGTTGTGCTGGACGCGGTGGCAAACCCCTTTGACCGGGAGGCTTTTCTTCAGCTTCCCCCTGTATTTGCGGAGAGTCTCTTCCCAATCCTGCTCAGGGCGTCCCTGATTGAGCCGGAGACCTATCGGGAGGTGACACAGACTCTCTTTGATTATCCCGACGTCAGTACGACTGCCGGCCTTGAGCTGATACGCATCGAGCGCCTGATCGACCATGGGCGTCTGGAGGAGGCGGAGCAGAGGCTGGAACGCTATGAGGACCCGCAGGGCTTCAGCCTCCGGGCGGTGCTGGCGCTCTCCCGGCGCGGCGCCGAGGCGGAGGCGCTGGCCCTTTATGATGAGGGCATCAAAAGGATGAAGGCCGCCGGCAGGGGAAGGGGGTCCGCGTTTTACTGGTCCTGGACAGGGTTATTCTATCCCGTGCTGCTTTATAATACGGGAAATGGCGAAAAACAGCTGAAAGCCTATCTGAAGGAGAATAGCCCATGGGGGACGGTGGAGGATATCTCCGACCTGAGGATTCTGCTGAAGAGGCTTCTCAGCAACGCGAGGGATGAGTTCCTTCACCTCAGTCTGGACTTTCCCGACGACGGGACCGCGGTGTTTCCCTGTCTGCTCCTGCTGCACTGGCTCAAGGCCGATTTGAGCGGGATGGATATCAGGGGGATGGCGAAGAAACTGAAGGAGTTTGGGCTGAATTTTCTCAGCTCGGAGATGGAAGCGGTCTTTGAGCCGGCGGACAGGAAGGCCGTGCCTCATCCGCTGGCGGCGGTCTTCCGGGACAGGGAGATATGGGAAAAATCCCTGGATGAGCTTCTGGACATCGGGGAAAAACCTGTCGCGAAGGAGATCACCCGCCGGGTTGTGTGGGAGGTGAACTGGGATGCCGGCAGAAACGGCCGCATCCTTTCGTTGGATGTCACCCCCGTTGAACAGGCACGGAGAAAGGACGGCTGGAGCAAGGGACGCAATATTGCCCTTCAGCGGCTTTACCGGAACGGACGGTCCATGGCGGGCGTCACGGAACAGGATCTCCGCGTGCTGCCGGCAATCCGCATGACGCGGAATTATTACGGAACGGAGTACTCCATGGATAACAACCAGGCTCTGGCCCTCCTTGCCGGGCACCCTCTTCTCTTCCGGAAGAACACGGACGAGCGGGTGGAGGTCATTGCTGTGGAGCCCATTCTCTCCGTCCGGGAGCAGGAACGGGGGTATGTGCTGTCCCTCTCGCCCTTTCCCCTCCCCGATACCGACGAGCGTTTCATGGCCGTTCTGGATGGGCCCAACCGCCTGCGTGTGACGCGCTTTGAGGAGCGGCACCTGCACATTGCCCACATTCTGGGGCCCTCCGGGCTCCTGATTCCTGCCCATGCCAGAGAGTCTATCCTTCAGACGCTGGGGAACCTGGCCTCCGTCATCACCATACAGTCGGACCTTGAGGGGGCGGAAATGGCTGTGGAGGCTGTGGAGCCCGATTCGCGCGTCTACGTGCAGATCCAGCCCAACGGCGTCGGCCTGGATGTGACGGCTGTCACGCGGCCTCTGGGGGCGTCGGGCCCCGTCTGTACCCCGGGACGCGGAGGAGCCGCCCTTTTCGGGGCTCTGGAGGGGAGGCGGGTGCGGGCCTCCCGCGACCTTGAGGCGGAGACGGCCGCCGTGTCCGCCCTGCTGGAGGCGTGTCCGGCCCTGTCGGAGGCGAAGGCGGCGAGAGAGGAGGGGTGGCAGATCCCAGGTCCAGGGCTGTCGCTGGAGTTTCTGGGGCAGCTCAAAGAGCTGGAGGGGACCGTCGTGGTGGAGTGGCCCCAGGGCCAGAGCATGAGCGTCTCCCGCCCTGTCAGCGAGTCTCAGCTCAGGGTCTCCATCCGTCAGGTCCGGGACTGGTTTGCCGTTTCCGGCGAACTTCAGGTCCGGGAGGGGCTGGTCCTGAGCATGAAGGAACTGCTGGAGGCCATGAAGGAGGGGCAGGGCCGTTTCCTCCCCATTGGGAACGGGGAGTTCCTGACCCTGACCCGGGAGTTCCAGCGCCGCCTGGAGGCCTTTGCCCTGCTGGGGGATGTGCGGGGGGATGAGATGCGCGTCTCCTCTCTGGCGGCCAGTTTGGCCGGGGAGCTGCTGGAGGGGGTGGAGCAGGCTGACGTCGCGGAGGAATGGCGGTCAAAGGCGCTTCGGATCGCGGAGGCGGAGCGAATGAACCCCGTTCTGCCCCAGACCTTCTGCGGGGAGCTGCGGGAGTATCAGCTTGAGGGGTTCCGCTGGCTCATGCGCCTGGCGCACTGGGGGGCGGGGGCCTGTCTGGCGGACGACATGGGGCTGGGCAAGACAATCCAGACGCTGGCGCTGCTGGTGGCGCGCGGCGGGGAGGGGCCTTCCCTTGTGGTGGCCCCCACGTCGGTCTGCCCAAACTGGATGGCCGAGACGGCGCGCTTTGCCCCGACGCTGAACGTGAAGTCCCTCCGGGAGACGGGGCCGGGCCGCACGGGCCGCGGGGAGCTTCTGGCCCATCTGGGGCCAGGGGATGTGGTTATCGTGAGCTACGGCATCCTTCAGAAAGAGCGGGACCCCATCTCCGGGATTGAATGGAACGTCATTGTGCTGGATGAGGCCCAGGCCATCAAGAACATGGGGACCAAACGCTCCTCCGCCGTGATGAAGCTCCATGCCGCCTTTCGCGTGGCCACGACGGGGACCCCCATCGAGAACAGCCTGAGCGAGCTGTGGAACCTCTTCCGGTTCCTGAACCCCGGCTATCTGGGCTCCTTCGAGGGGTTCTGGCGGCGTTTTGGCGCGCCCATCGAGAGGAGCGAGGCCTCTTCTCCGGTGGGGCGTGAGGCGCGGTCGAAGCTGCGCCGGATGATTCGTCCCTTTGTCCTGCGGCGCACCAAGGAGCAGGTGCTGAGCGAGCTGCCTTCCAAGACGGAGATCACCCTGAAGGTGGATCTGAAGGATGAGGAGCGGGCGTTCTACGAGGCCCTTCGCCGCAGCGCCGTGGAAGAGCTCTCCGGGGTCGGCGGGGAGGGGGAGGAAGGCCGTTTCCAGGTCCTGGCGGCGCTGATGAAACTGCGGCGGGCCTGCTGTTCCGTGTCGCTGGTGGCCCCGGAGCTCAGTCTGCCCTCGGCCAAGCTGGAGGCCTTTGCCGGCGTGCTGGAGGAGGTGCGGGGCGGAGGACACAAGGCTCTGGTGTTCAGCCAGTTCGTTGACCACCTGTCGGTGCTGAGGGCGTGGCTGGACAGGGAGAGAATATCCTATCAGTATCTGGACGGTTCGACGCCCCAGAAGGAGCGGGAGCGGCGCGTGGCCGCTTTCCAGGCAGGGGAGGGGGACTGCTTCCTCATCAGCCTGAGGGCCGGGGGGACGGGGCTGAACCTGACGGCCGCGGACTACGTGGTCCACATGGACCCGTGGTGGAACCCGGCGGTGGAGGCCCAGGCCTCCGACCGCGCCCACCGCATCGGCCAGACGCGGCCCGTGACGGTTTACCGCATTGTGGCCCGGGACACCATTGAGGAACAGATTGTGGCGCTGCACGCCTGGAAGCACGACCTGGCCGGCGGCATCCTGGACGATACGGGGAGGTCGCTCCGCCTTTCGGTGAAGGAGCTGCTTGAGCTGATCCAATCCCACTGAAGATCAGGGGCGGGGCTGCTAAAACGCTCCGGAGATCGTCCCGCCCCCCAGCACAGTGTCTCCATCGTAGAGGACCAGGGCCTGGCCCGCCGCCGGGGCGCGCAGGGGGTCATCGAACGTGACCAGCAGCCCCCCTCCGTCCGTCCGGACCGCCGTCGCCGGGGCCTCCTGCTGACGGTAGCGGACCTTTGCCGAGACGCGGACCGGGCCTTCAAGGGACGGCACCGCGATGAGGCTGACGTCCTCAGCCTGCACCGTGCGCACAAACAGGGCCTCCTCCCGTGAGAGGGTGACGGTGTTCGACGCGGGGTCAATGGCGGAGACGTAGAGCCGCGTTTCCGCCGGGATGCCCAGCCCCCGCCTCTGCCCCAAGGTGTAGCGGAGGATGCCCCGGTGCCGGCCAAGCACCTTCCCCTCCGGGCTGATAAAATCCCCCGGCGGCGAGGTCCGCCCCGTGTACTGTTCAATAAATCCGGCGTAATTCCCGTCAGGGACAAAGCATATATCCTGAGAGTCCTGTTTCCGGGCGTTGGCAAAACCGTGAGCCTCCGCAAGGGCCCGGACCTCTGCCTTGGTCATCTCCCCCAGGGGAAAAAGCGCGTGGGCAAGCTGCTCCTGCGTCAGGCTGTACAGAACATAGCTCTGGTCCCTTTCCCGGTCGGCCGCCTTCTTCAACAGATACCGGCCGGAGGCGGCACGTTCAATGCGCGCGTAATGGCCCGTGGCGATGAAATCCAGCCCCCGCTCCCGGGCGGCCGCGAGGAGCGCCCCGAACTTCAGGAAGCGGTTGCAGTCAATGCAGGGGTTGGGTGTGCCCCCGGACTCGTAGACACGGATAAACTTGTCAATCACACGAAGTTTGAAGTCCACCGTGCAGTCGATGACCTCGTGGGGAATGCCAAGGAGACCGGCCACGGCGGCCGCGTCGTCGATCTCCCGCCGGGAGCAGCAGGGGCGGTGTGCGCTCAGTCCGATATCCCCGTTGAGGAACAGGCGCATCGTGGCCCCCGTGCAGGCATAGCCCTGCTCCTTCAGCAGGCAGGCGGCCACGCTGCTGTCCACCCCGCCGCTCATGGCGGCCAGAACTCCTTTGCCCATCCTCAGACCTCCCCTATCAAAGTGTAAAAAAACGCGGAGGGCCAGATGGCCCCCCGCGTCGTTCTGCTGTCTGTCTGTTACAAAAACCGTTTACTGCTGTGAAACTTAGAACGTGACCTGCGTACGGAACCTGACAATGTTATCCTTGTCGTCGCCCTTGACGTTGTTATCAGCCTGGACGAAGTTCAGACCAAACTTCACGTTCGGGTTGTACTTGTACTGCACGCCAAGGCCCCACTCAGACATCTTGTCATCATAAACCGCATCATTGCCATCAATGCCGTCCAGCTTGTAGCCATAGTAGAACAGGTGAGTAGACCACTTCTCGTTCCACTCCTGGCCCAGACCGATACGCCAGTACTTCATATCCCAGTTGAGAGCACTGGGCAGATGCTCCGTCACAAAGACCGCACCCGCGCCATTAACACCGGCAGGCACCATAAAGCCCTGATCATACTGGCCATACTCCAGCCACAGGCTCGTGTACTTCAGAGCCTCCTGTTTCACGTCAACAATGAGCCTCCAGTGATTGCTATCATCCGGAATATCGTAGCCCATCAAACCGGCATCCCACTGACGCCACGCAGTATCGGCAGGAT
>JAILIX010000118.1 GCA_024695065.1 Fretibacterium sp.
TCCGAGAAGTCACAGACAATGAGGTTCAGCAGGCAGCAGCAAGGCTTAACAATCGTCCTCGAAAGTGCCTCGGCTTTCATACTCCCAGCGAAGTCTTCTTCAAAAGATATTCCCTGTTGCACTTAGCTTGACAATCTAGGCTGTATATTCATAAAAAAGGGGAGCATTCAGCCCCCCTTTTACTATTACTGAGCCTCAAACATATCTTTCCCTACGGAGCATAACGGACAAACCCAGTCGTCAGGGATATCCTCAAAGGCTGTCCCTGGTGCAATGCCCGAATCAGGGTCTCCCGCAGCAGGGTCATAGACATACCCGCAGACGGTGCAGACATACTTTTTCATCTTCGTTGCCTCCTTTCTTATAGTTTAGTTCTCTCAGTGGGTGAAAACCCATCTCTTGTAACTATTATAACGTAGCGAAGCCGCTTATGACAAATCAAAGGGGTCAATTCAGAGGCTGAGGCTCCTCGCTTCGACCGGGAGTAGCAACACGAACAGTTGTTGAAGTGCTTCGGCCTTCTTTATCTGTGGCTCCGATAATATGTGTGCCGTCAGAAACGGGATGAAAAAAAGTCTCATTGGGCAGGGATGTCCCAATATACCGGCCGTCCAGATACCACCAAACCTGTTCTGCCGCTCCCTCAGCCCGCATGGGAAGCCTTCGCTGAAGGTCAAAAGGGGCGGTGAGGTAGGTTGCACCAGCGATAGGAGAGGTAATAGTGAGGGGGCCTTGCTGGGGGGAAAAGCTGGTGGACGGTGGGACGGCAGTTCTCAGCTCTGTGGGCCATATGACCGTGGTATGCCCCTGTCTGAGTGTGTGCATAGTGCAGGGAGTTGTCCGGGTGATGCCCTCAAGGGCCCAGTCAAGCTGCGTTGATGGACAGGCTGCTGTGGGAGTGCGCCCTGAGAGTGTGCAAACCTTGCGCAGCACCAGACCCTTGGGCTTGTTGTACCAGGAAGAATGCGGTGAGACTGCCCGCAATATTCTCAGGGCTACAGGGGCGGCTGTACGGGCTCCAATCAGCCCTGGCCACGATTCTCCCTCTGGCGCTCCGACCCAGACGACTGCCGTGAAATCCGGGGTCCAGGCGGCAGTCCAGGCATCGCGAAGCCCGTAGGAAGTTCCCGTCTTGAGAGCCACCTGCCATTTTTGACCTATCGTTCCCCGTGTGAGGAGTGACAGTGGCCCCCGGTGGTTCAGAATATCGCAGATAAGCCAGCAACCTGCTTCAGAGGCAATATGGTTTTCAGGGGGAAGTTGGCCCTTCAGGAGGGACAGAGGGCGGTGCAGCCCAAGGGAGGCCAGAGCGGCAAACGCCTCGAGCTCTTCCAGAAGCGTAACCTCGCAGCCGCCGAGGATGAGAGAATCCCCATAGTAAGAGGCTGGCTGCGTCAGGTGGTGCAGTCCCACATCCTTCAGAAGCCGCAGGATTCGATCCGCACCTGCCATGCGCAGCACGCGCACGGCAGGTGCATTGAGTGATTCAGACAGGGCTACTCGGGCGGTAACAGCCCCACGGTATAAAAGATCGAAATTGCGCGGGGCCCGTCCGGAAAAAGCAATTGATGTGTCCGCCAAAAGAGACGATGCCGTTAAGTACCCCTGGTCCACCGCCGAGAGGTAGGCAAAAGGCTTCAGCGTCGAACCGGGGGAACGCGGAGCTCGCCCGCAGTCCACCCAGCCCGTGCTCCCTTCACCGAAGCGGGCGTTGCCCATCCAGGCCACGAGATTAGCGGTCCTGTTCTCCACAATGCCGGCAGCCAGGGTGATGTTCGCGGGGAGCTCACGGGCTGCCTGACGTAGAATCGACTCCAAACGGGACTGAATATCGAGCCTGAGCGTAGTTCGTAATCCCGCACTCAGTTCTGTTTGTGTCCTGCCTTCCATAACGAGCTCCGAGAAGTGATAGGCCCGGAATGGCGGGGGAGTCCGCCGATTCGGCAGCCCTTCCAGCAGTGCCCTCTGTGCCTCATTGTGTGTAAAAACTCCCTTATTCTCCATCAAGCGGATAATAGCGTCCCGACGTTCTCTGGCTGCCTCTGGCTGGGTGTCAGGACGGTAAAGCGTGGGTCCCTTCAGCATTCCAATGAGGAGGCAAGCCTCGCCGGGAGAGAGCTGAGAGGCCTGTTTGCCAAAGTAAATTAAGGCAGCAGCCTGAACGCCCCGGATGTTCCCGCCGAAAGGCGCACGGTTAAGGTAGTACTCGAGTATTTCCTCCTTGGACAGCACACGTTCCAGCTTCAGAGCCAGGACAAACTCTCGTACTTTAGTAACAATACTGCGCGGACGGCGTGTATGTCGGGAGGATCCAGGGACAGGTTCGCGTTCCGAGATAGACAGACGGATAAGCTGGCTGGTGAGGGTCGAGGCTCCTGAGACGATGTGTCCTGAGGTAAGATTTTGGACAGTGGCCCTCAGAAGGGCCAGAGGGTCCACGCCTGGGTGCGAGTAGAAGCGCCCGTCCTCCACGGCGACAACAACACGGGGAAGCCATTTCCCCATGTCCGCCAGAGAAATGGGGACTTGCCACTCCGAGTCCGGGGAGAGCCGGAGGTGAAAAAGATAACCCTCAGAGTCGTAGAGAGCCGGAGAGGCCTCAATATGTGTAACACGTTCCACTTCGAGGGGCAGGGAAGTCCACAACATAACAAAGCCTGCCCCCGTCAGCATGAGGAAGAGCAGAAGGAGCATTGTAATGCCTTTCAGTATCTTAGAGGACACCTGCGCCTGGCCTCCTGACTGTAAAATCAAACGGCCGAAGTGTTGATGGATATCCCGGCAATGTCCAGGGTGTAGCCTGCGATGTTGTCACTGTGGTCTCCGATACGCTCCAGATTGCCGAGAAGATCGATGAAGTTCACGCCCCGCTCCGGGTCGCACTCTCCCCTGTTGAGCCGGTCGATGTGGTTCATGCGGTACTGCTTCTCCTGAGCGTCAATCTTGTCCTCCAGCTCCTGGATGACGCGGTTTGCCATGGAGACGTCCTCCTGTTGGAGCGAGGACAGCGCCGTGGACAGGGCAAGCTCCGCCGTGTCGAACATATCCCAGAACTCTCCCGCCGCTTCCGGCGAGAGGTTGCCCTCCAGCGGACAGCAGAGTTCCATCAGGTTCTCCGTGTGATCCCCCACGCGCTCAAGGTCGCTGGCAGCGCTGACGTAACGCCCCAGAACAGTGGAAACGTCAGCTGATACGCCCTTCTGCCAGATTTCTGAGGCGTAGGAGGCAACGGCCCGGTTGATGGCATTCACGCTCTTCTCCTTCTCCTCAAAATCCTCCATCAGCTTTTCGAGGTCCTTTCCGCCGGAGTATGCCTGACGGGTGATTTCCATCATTTCTGTCACGATGCCTCCCATATGCGAGAGTTCATCCTTGACAGCCTCAACGGCAGCAGAAGATGAAGCCTCAACGAGCAGAGGGTTCAGGAAAAGCGCATCAGGCTGGGTTTCACTATTGTTGGGGAGCAGCCGCTCAATCAGACGTGCAAAGAGGGAAGCAAATGGAAGGAAAATAATGGTATTTAGGACGTTGAAGATCGTGTGGGCGTTGGCAATCTGACGTCCAACGTCAGAAGCGCTTTGCAAGACCAGTGTTTTATACAGCGGGATGCAGATGAGGAACAGGATAATCCCAAGTAGGTTGAAGAGAACGTGGGCCGCAGCAGCCTGTTTCGCGGGACGAGTGGCACCGATAGCGGCTATGACGGCTGTCAGTGTCGTGCCCAGGTTGTCGCCCAGAATGATGGGAATGGCTGCATCAATATCCAGCAGACCCTGGGAAGCCAGAACCATGGTCAGACCGATCGTTGCCGCGCTGGATTGGATGAGGATGGTAAGGATCATTCCCGCCAGGACTCCAAGAATGGGGTTGTGGCTCAGGGTGAGCAAGAGAGTCCTGTGTGACGCTAAAAGCGGAGTCGCACTTTTCATCACCTGCATTCCCATGAAGAGGAGCCCCAGCCCCAGCAGCCCGCTGCCAAGATAGACCAGACGCTTTGTGCGGCTGAATAGGTGAAGCGCTACCCCAATTGCGACAATGGGCAGGGCGAAGGTCTCAATGTTGAAGGCAATGATCTGTGCAGTGACGGTGGTTCCGATGTTGGCCCCCATGATGATTCCGATGGCCTGCTTCAGCGTCAGCAGTCCCGCGTTGACGAAACTGACTGTCATGACGGTGGTGCCGCTGCTGCTCTGGATGAGAACAGTGACAAGGATGCCAATAAACACGCCCCTAAGGGGGGTCTTGGTCAGTGTGCCTATTAAATGGCGCATTCGGTTTCCGGCGATAGACTGAAGTGCCTCACTCAATAATCTGACTCCGTAAAGGAACAGTCCGACACCGCCGGCAATGCTGAACAGGGTTGATAGATCCACGTTTTACTACCTCCAAATAATATTTATACTCAAGTATAGCACCTCACGGCGTGGGAATCCTTTTCACCGTCAGATGGGGAAGGTCCGCTAATCTTGGGACGCGTGAAGGAATCTTAAGGATTATGCTGTCTTGCCGGGGGGACTTGCCGCTTTGAGATATTGAGACTGCTGGAAGTCGTCCTGTACCACGACAGAGGACGGCCATGGTTCATCGCAGGAGATGTAAATCATGACAGACAACATCTTTCTTTCTGTACATTGCTTCACGGCCAATCTTTGCTGGAATTGCAGTCAGACTGGAGAGAAATCCGGTGCTGGGTTTTCATAAATCCAAAGGCAGGGCGATATACCACCATTTTCCGGCCAGGGAGACGGCGGCCCGCCCCTCGTAAAAGCTTTTCGCGTGGTCCAGAAAGGGAGGGATAATGATGGTGTCGTCGGCTTTACGCCTATATCCCCAGAGTCCGGAATCAGCCTGATAGGGGACAACAGGCGCGCTGTTCCGGGATGGGGAAGCCGGCGTCTTGGTGCGGCGAACTTGAGCTCCAGTTTTGTTGATATAGAAGGTACGCTTCCCTGACTGAACGCTCGCCTGTCCGCCGCGAAAAGGAGCAGCTTTGTCATAAATGTTTGAGATGGCCCAACCCCCTTTGCGGTCAATATACCCCCACTTTCCCTGCACTCTGACAGCGGCTAACCCTTCACTGAAGTCCTGCGCGTCCTCAATGGATGCCCCCAGGGACTCAAAAACGTTCTGTCCTGAAGCATTGATAAAGAATTTTTTTCCCCCCTGCTCAACAAGGGCAAAACCCTCTGAAAAAGAATTGGCGTGGTCGAAAGCCCGTCCATCGAAGAGGGGGGCGATGTCGCGTCCGACGTATCCCCATCGCCCTGAGGCACTGCAGGCCGGAGCTAACCCCTCGCGGAAAGGCCATGCTTCCAGAAGAGAAGGATCCGACATCCAGGCTCCCTGCCGATTGATATAGCCCCATCGTCCACCGATGGAGGCACAAGCGGTCCCTTCAGAGAAAGGCATCACGTCCTCGAAGACACATGGGATAGCGGTTTCCCCCGTAAGAGAGATAAACCCCCACAGCCCGCCGCGGCGTACTGCCCCCAGGCCCTCAGAAAAATCTTTAACGGCCTCGCAGGCTGGCTCAATAAACCATGTCCCATCCAGCTTGATAAAACCCCATAACCCCTGAAGGGCGACCCCAGCTAATCCCTCGCTGAATACCTTTCCTCCAGGGAGGGGCAGAAACCTTGGGGAGATAACGATGTCCCCCTCCCCGTCGATGAACCCCATCCTGCCGCCCAGCGTGACCGCCGCCCGGTCCTCAATGAGAGGACTGGCCTGATCGAAAAAGGATTCGAAGACCCTTTGACCTGTTTTGTCAATAAAAGAGCTGACGCCACCCAGCGCAACCACAGCCCGCCCATTGTAGAAATCTCCGGCCAGATCGTAGTCCGCACCGATGACGAGTTTACCCTGTTTATTGACATATCCCCACCGGTCACCGGAGAGGACGGCGGCCAATCCATCGCTGAAACGAGACGCATATCCAAATTGAGGGGGGATAACAAAATGTCCCTGGCTGTCAACAAATCCCCAGCGTAAAGGAGCCTCACCCATGGCGACGGCGGCCAGGCCTTCGTGGAAGGAGGAAGCATCCGTATAGCGCGGCTCGATAAGCCACTGGCCCGCGGTGTTGATAAACCCCCACAGGCCTCCTGAACGCACGGCAGCCTGCCCCTCGCTGAATTGAGATGCCTGTTCCCAGTGGGGCTGCAAAAACCAGTCAATGCGGGCGGCCTCCGCACGACCGAACAATAGGTAAAGAAATAAAAGTGGGAAGAAGCTTCCGCGCCGTCCTGCCCTGTGCATCAGTTCAGAGGAGATTTACGCCTTGGATGAGGCAGGATGTCCGGTGAAGCAGAAGACCAGAGTGTATAAAAACCGTGCTCATCCATATCGTCCTGCGCCCCAAGGAAATCCAGGACCGCTTTTCCCGCCCGGCGTATCGTTTGTAACTGAGATTTTGACAGACCAGCGTGGTTAAAATTCCCCCCCATACCGGCATAAACAGGTTCCGTGCGGCGCGGCTTTGGACGATGTCCCGGCATAAGGATAACCTGAATCGGTGCTGCTGCGAGCCTTACCAGACGCGTGCGTCCTGTTTCGTCTTTTTCGAACTCCGCGGAGAGAATGCAGGTCCTCTCACGCGGAAGAGTGCGCTGGAAGGATATGAAATTTCCCAGGGACCACGCGATGGCTCGGGGCGCCCCATCTTTCCCCATGCGTACCTCAACAGGCTGAAGGACGTGTGGATGGGTCCCAATCACGAGGTCAGCTCCTTCTGCCAGGGCCTGGTCTGCCGCCCGTTTCTGATGCACACTGGGCACGTAATGGTATTCGTTGCCCCAATGGAAACACGCGACAATGACGTCTGGATTCAGGGCTCTGGCGCGACGCAGGCTCTCCGAAATAGATGCTTGGGAGATGATGTTGAGGCGGACATCGCTTGATTTAGGCATGAGATTGCTGCCGTAGGTGTGGTTGACAAAGGCCCAGCGCAACCCCTCCGCCTCCAGAAGAATGGCATCATTGGCAGGAATATCGTCAAACCCCAGCCCCACCCAGGGAAATCCTTCGCGGCTCAGGACTTCCGCTGTCCGGCGTGCACCTGCAGCCCCCCGGTCAAAAATGTGATTGTTCGCCAGAGTCAGGAGATCAATGTCCAGTTCCCTGAGTGCCGTGGTCAGAGAGTCCGGAGTGTTAAAAACAGGATACCCTGAATAGCCGCGTTTTTCCCCGGAAAAGGTCGTCTCAAGATTGCCAATGGTGAATGCGCCGGTCAGGAGGGGCTTTACCCGCTTAAACTGGGGCGAAAAGTCCCATGTACGTTCTCCGTTTTTCCGACGTTCCGCGGCATCCAGCTGTTGCACGTGAGTCATGATATCTCCAATAAAGAGCACGCGGGCCCATGCTGCGAGTGCAGGCCGAAACGATCCAGGAATAAGCTGAAGAAAAAAAAGGGCAAGAACTGCTTTCCTCAATATAAAGACCTCCTGATTCCATCCCCTGATGTCGATAACCCTATCAGCTGATATAATAACATAGTCTGTATGAAGCGTGGGATATACGAATATCTTGATGAACTTACTTTTTTACTTTTAAGGAGGTTTTTTGTTGAAAAAATTTTTTTGTGCACTATCCATAATTATTGTGCTCAGTGTTTTAAGTGCGGGAGCGTCTTTTGCCGCAACGGCAGAGGGGCTTATTCAGGAGGCGCTGGCCGCTCTGACGGGGATGTCTCATGAGGACGACGCGCGGAGCATGGCCAAGACGCTGAACGGTGCATACGCAGTGGCCATTGTTCCGTCTTTCGTTAAGGCTGGGTTCGTGCTGGGCGGCTCCTATGGTGAGGGGCTGATCCTGAAAAGGGAGAAGGGCAAATGGTACGGCCCCAGTTTCTACAACATTGGCGGAGGGTCCTTCGGGCTTCAGATTGGTGTTCAGGATGCCTCGCTGTTCCTTGTGGTCATCAACAGGAAAGGTGTGGATGCGTTCCTGAGCAGCAAGACAAAACTGGGCGGGGAATTATCGGTGGCGGCAGGGCCCGTGGGACGCACGGCACAGGCTGCAACGGATGCGCAGATGAAGGCATCCATCTACAGTTATTCCATGACACGGGGACTGTTTGCCGGTGTTGCCCTGGACGGTTCTGTCATCAGCATCAGTGTGAAACGCAACGACGAGTACTGGAAGGGCTATGTCAAAAAGGCGGATAAGGATGGAGACGGCAAAGTCTCCGCAAAGGAGGCTTTGATGGTGCCGGCGGCTGATAAGCGTATTCGGCCCCTTACCAAAGCGCTGGACGAGTTCATAAAGAAGGCAAAATAGTATGAAAGGGGTTATTTCTATTGGGAAAAAAATTACATTCGCTTCTGTTGTGCGTTTTGCTTTTCGTGTGTGGAATGAGTAGGGGAGAGACTGCGGCCGGGGCACAGAAATGGTGGCAGAATACTGTCGTTTATCAGATTTATCCAAAGAGCTTCATGGATACCACGGGGAGTGGTACTGGAGATCTGCCCGGCATCACCAGTCAGCTGGATCATCTCAGGGACCTGGGGGTGGGAGCAGTATGGCTGACCCCCTTCTACCCTTCCCCGATGGTGGACAACGGTTATGACATCGCGGACTACACGGGGATTGATCCATCCTACGGTACAATGAAGGATTTTGATCAGCTGGTGGCTGAGGCCGGAAAACGCGGCATCCGCATTGTGATGGACCTCGTGTTCAATCACAGCTCCGACCGCCATGCCTGGTTCCTAGAGTCGAAGAAGGACCGGACAAACCCCAAGGCGGACTGGTACATCTGGCGGGACGCGAATCCGGATGGAGGGGCCCCGACGAACTGGCGCGGCATCTTCGGCGGCTCGGCATGGACGTGGTGTGAGGAACGGGGCCAGTATTACCTCCACACCTTCGCAGAACAGCAGCCTGACCTGAACTGGGAGAACCCGGATGTGCGGAAAGCTCTCTACGACGCGGCGCGCTTCTGGCTGGACAAGGGGGTAGGCGGCTTCCGCATCGATGCTATTACCTATATTAAGAAGCCCGCAGAATTTAAAAATGGGGAACCGGATGGGAAGGACGGCATGGTGAATGTTCACTTTATGACAGCTAATACGCCGGGCATTCTGGACTTTCTGCGGGAGTTCCGCCGCGAGGTGTTTGATGGGCGCGATATCTTCACAGTGGGTGAGGCCAACGGCGTTGCTCCGGAGGAACTGAAGGACTGGGTGGGGGAGAAGGGCGTCTTTGATATGCTCTTTGAATTCAGTCACATGAGTCTGTCATTCAAAGAGGGGGAGATTTGGTGCCGCCCCCGCGAGCCGCTGACACTGCCGGACGGGTGGAAACTGACGGAATTGAAAGGGGCACTCAGGGCGACTCAGACAGCGACGCGGGATAACGGCTGGTGCCCCATCTTCTTTGAAAATCACGACCAGCCCCGGAGTGTCAATCATTTTTTCCCCAGGGGCGCGGATCCTGTGAAGGCTGCAAAAGCTATAGCAACGGTGTTGCTGACTCTTCGGGGAACGCCGTTTATCTATCAGGGGCAGGAACTGGGATATACTAATGTAGCCTGGCCATCCATCAAAGATTATGACGACATCTCATCTCACGGTCAGTATGAGTTTGCGCTGAAGGAAGGCTTTACACCGGAGCAGGCGATAGGCTTTGTGCATCTTTTCAGCCGGGACAATGCACGTACCCCAATGCAATGGAATGCAGAGGCCAACGCCGGATTCTCGCCGGAGGGAGTGAAGCCGTGGCTGCCCATCCACGATGATTATGTTCATGTCAATGTGAAGGCCGAAGCCGGAGACCCGGAGTCTGTGCTGTGCTGGTATCGGAGGCTCGTGCAGTTCCGCCGTGAACATGAGGAACTGACTGCCGGAACCTATGAAGAACTGATGCCGGAGAGTGAGGATGTTTTCGCCTTTGCGCGCACGTTGGGAGATTCCCGGCTCATCACGGTGGTGAACTTTTCCCTCAATGAAGTGAAACTGTCGGAGGAGCTTATTAAAGGAAGGGCACTCCTTTTGAGCAGCGGAAAAGGAGAAGCCGATGCCGTGATGCAGCCTCTGGAGGCCAGGATTTATAAGGATTTTTAGGGCTAATTATTGATTGCAACGCGTCGCTCCGCCCTGTCCGGTGTCTACATTGTTATGGAGGTATGCGGTATGAGTAACAGAAGGATTATAAGCGCCTTGATAACAGGTACGCTATGGGTTTTCTATCTAACGGCAGCCGTTCCTTTGCCTGGAGCTGAAAGGGATGCAATGAGCGATGAGAATTTTCTTTCCCTTTGCAGAGGAGGTTCCCTCCAGGAAATCCAAGCCGCGCTGCAGGAGGGAGCTGATGTCAACGCGAAAAGCAGTGATGGCAGAACGGCGCTGATGATTGCCGTTCAGTTCAATCAAAACATCGAAGTTCTCTCCCTTCTGTTGAAAGCCGGAGCTGATATCAATGAGAAGAACGAAAAGGGTTGGACGGCGTTGATGTTGGCTGCTGCATGGAATCCGAACGCCGAAGCCGTCTCCCTTCTCTTGAAGGCCGGGGCGGATGCTAACGCGAAAGACAAAAACGGAAGAACAGCCCTCTTTTATGCGCAGGACTATGCTCAGTTGTGGGGCAACGAAAATGTCATCAAGACACTGGAGGCGGCGGTGGACAGTGATAGGAAGTTTGTCAACCTCTGCAAAAAGGGGTCTGTTCAGGAAATTCGTGCTGCGTTGCAGGAAGGGGCTAACCCTAACGCAAGGACCAGTGACGGAAGGACAGCGTTGATAGAGGCTGTCACGGAAAATCCAAACGCCGAAGCTGTCTCCATCCTGTTGAAGGCTGGTGCAGACGCCAGCGCAGTTGACAACAACTGTATGACGGCCCTTGATTATGCACAGATGTGGGGTAATGAAGGCGCCAGTGATGTGCTGGAGGATGCGGCGGACAATGACAAGAAGTTCATCAATCTTTGCAAAAAAGGCTCCGTCCAAGAAATCCTGACCGCGCTGCAGAATGGGGCTAACCCAAACGCGAAGAATGGCAGTGGCAGGACCGCGCTGATGTTAGCAGCCGCAAGGAACCCCAATGCCGAAGTCATCTCTATTCTGTTGAAGGCCGGGGCGAAGCTCAACACGAAGCGCAAGGATGGCTGGACGGCGCTGATGGAAGCCGCTGCGTTTAATCAGAACCCAGAGATTATTTCCATTTTGATGGACGCCGGAGCTGACATTAACGCAAAAAACAGGGCTGGCAGAACAGCACTTGATCTTGCGCAGGCAAAGAACAACAAGAACGCCGTCAAGGCACTGGAAGCGGCGTATTGAAAAGCAGTACATTTTAACCTGAGTTTCCTGGTTGGCCGGCCAGGTTAGCCCTTGGTGAGGGCGGGGACGCGTTGGGGAGTACGGGATTTGTTGTTTTGTTGCGGCTCCTTTGGAAGGATTGCTTTTCGCGGAGGGAGATTAAAAACATGATTATTAAAATGAAACCTCTTTTTCCCGTTATGGCGCTGCTGCTTGCGCTGGCGTTTCCAGCCTGGAGCACAGTGAAGGATGTGGCTGCCAATGATGAGCACCTTTTCCGGGTTTATGTCACCGATGGCGATGGGCCCGTGAAGGGCGCTGTTATTCAGTTTTGCGATGACACTGTCTGCAATATTGGACAAACTGACGCCAGCGGGCTGGCAGTCTTTGAAGTGCCGGAAGGGAAGTCATACGAGATTCATGTGCTCAGGGTCCCCGCAGGCTACACGATGAATACGGAGACATTTAAGACGCTGGAGGTTTACAGCGACGTGACTGTTTCACTGGAGAAGTCCAAATAGGAATGAATGGGTGGGGGAAGAGGTTTTACCTGATTGTTCAGACGGTGCTCTGTGTTCTGCTGACGGTTCTGCTCGCAATCCTGGCGGTTGATCTCTATCAGGAGAATGTTGCTTATAAGGCGGATCACCCTCTGGAATGGATTTACACCCGGGAAAGGGTTGCTGAAAAATTTTTACCCATGGCTCCGCTGAGTTTCATATTTCTTGGGCTGGTCTTTGCTGGGCTGATTTTTAGTTCCGCTTCGCGTCCTGTCCATGAGGAGATGCCTTCTTCAGAAGTTGTGAAGATTCATCGCGAACTTCTGGCCTCCCGCCCGCTTCGGCCCGGCAAAGCGGTGCAGGGGTGGCGGGCGGTGCTGATATTTGCTGCGGTTATTCTTATTGCCGCAGGTGTTTTCAATGGCAGCTCGAGCGATGTATTTTACAAAGCTGTGAAGATATGCACGGAGTGTATCGGACTTGGATAAGGTGAATAACAAAGTCCCGACCAACAGAGGATTTGCCCGGCAGACACTTCCTCCGGCAACGAGGCGACTGGTCCAGCTTTACAGCGCCCTGTTGTTCAATGCG